>NZ_JBSFRU010000636.1:0-1004 GCF_053589395.1 Nocardia sp. NPDC003345 | reverse complement strand
CGAGCCCGATATCGTCGATCATCTGGAAACGCTGCCGGACAAGGGTATCGACGCCGTGGTCGTCTGCCCGGTGGGTTTCGCAACGCCTACTACAACCCCGGCATGAACGAGATCGTCTTCCCCGCCGCGATCCTGCAACCGCCCTTCTTCGATATGAACGCCGACGATGCCGCGAACTACGGCGGAATCGGCGCCGTGATCGGACACGAAATCGGCCACGGGTTCGACGACCAGGGCGCCAAATACGACGGCGACGGCAATATGGTCGATTGGTGGAGCGACGCCGACCGCACCGAGTTCGGTAAACGCACCCGCACGCTGATCGACCAGTACGACCGGCTCTCCCCCGCCGACCTCCCCGACGAGCACACCGTGAACGGGGAGTTCACCATCGGCGAGAACATCGGCGATCTCGGCGGCCTGTCGATCGCGGTAGCGGCCTACAAGATCTCCCTGGACGGGCACGAGCCCCCCGTGCTCGACGGTCTCACCGGCCTGCAGCGGGTGTTCTTCGGCTGGGCCCAGGTCTGGCGCAGCAAAGTGCGCCCAGAGGAGGCCGTCCGGCGCCTCGCCGTGGACCCGCATTCACCCCCGGAATTCCGGTGCAACGCGGTGGTCCGCAATATCGACGCCTTCCACGAGGCCTTCGAACTCACCCCCGCCGACTCCCTCTACCTGGCACCCGAGGAGCGGGTCCGCATCTGGTGAGGGTGGGCTTGTTTGGGAAGGTGGGGTGGCATCACTCGTCAGGCGGGAGGCGATCTGCCAGGCGGCGGACAAGTGGCCTGCTCGCCGAGGTGGGGAGGTGAGCTTGCTCGCTGAGGTGGGAGGAGACCTACCAGGCCGGCGGACAAGTGGCCCTGCTCGCCGAGGTGGGGGTGACCCTGCCCGCGTAGGTGGGGAGGTGGCCTTGCCCACGCGAAGTGAGGGGTGGCCTAATTCGCCGAGGTGAGTAGGTGGCCTTGCTCGCGGAGGTGAGTAGGTGGCCTTGCTCGCGGAGGTGA
>NZ_JBSFRU010000635.1:0-1016 GCF_053589395.1 Nocardia sp. NPDC003345 | reverse complement strand
TACGGGTTCACCGCTCGTCCCGGACACCGCCGGACCCGTCCCCGGGAACCCCGCCCGGACCGCGGAACTGGCGCGCACCGATGGATCACCTCGACCCCCGGATCCACCAGTTCCAGCCCGTCGAAGAACCGCTCCACCTCGTCGCGGTTACGCGGGCGCACCGGGATTCCCCGATCCTGGTAGACCTGCAGCAGCCGCGCCATCCCTTCGGGATCGTCGGGGCCCTCGTCGAATTCCGTCGTCACATGGGACATCGCGAGATAGGAGCCCGGTACCAGGGCGTCCATCAACGTGTTCACGATCGCGTAGGTGTCACCCGGCACGAAATGCAGTAATGCCATGAGCGATACGGCCACCGGCTGCGACAGATCCAGGGTCGAGCGCAGTTCGGGCGCGGCCAGGATGGCCTCCGGGTCCGCGGCGTCGGCCTGGATGTAGGCGGTGCGCCCCTCCCCCGTACTCACCAGCAGGGCGCGGGCGTGGGCGAGCACGATCGGATCGTTGTCCACGTACACCACCCGCGATTCGGGCGCGAGTTCCTGGGCCACCTGGTGCAGATTGGGTTCGGTCGGGATACCGGTGCCGATATCGAGGAACTGCCGGATTCCCTGTTCGGTGAGATAGCGCGTGGCATGGCGCATGAATTCGCGGTTGGTGCGCGCGGTCAGCCGTACCGCCGGAAAATCCTTCAATGCCTGCTCCGCGGCGGCCCGATCGGCGTCGTAGGAATCCTTGCCGCCGAGGAAGTAGTCGTACATCCGCGCCGGATGGGCCACGTCGGTGCGCAGGTCGATAGAGCCGTCGGCCACTGCGGAATCTCCTTACGAGGTAGGGGGTTTCCCGCAGGTATACCCCATTCCGGCACGCCTCCACCGGGATCCGGGAGATATCGGCCCGGAACCGGTATCGCCGATATCACTGCCCCATCCCACCGGCGGCCAGTAACCGCGCGGCCAATTCGGCACACCGGGTAGCGAGTTCCGGTGGATCGAGCACCTCGAAATCGTGACCCAGCA
>NZ_JBSFRU010000634.1:0-1016 GCF_053589395.1 Nocardia sp. NPDC003345 | reverse complement strand
CGGACTTCGCTGGTGAAGGGGGTGAACGGCCGTCCGCACACCACGCAGAGCCGCTCGGCCACCGGGGCATCCTCCGGAAGTCGCAATTGATAGCGCAACGCCGCGGAGCCCGAGGGAACAGCGACGATACCTTCTCCTTCGATACGGGCGATGATCTCCGGATCCGCGGAGGTTATCTGAGCGGCCGCTGTCGTCCCGTCTCCCAGCCAGGCACCCAGCGTGTAGGGCGGCACGAGTAGGTCGCGTTCGGGAAGGTCCAGTGGTTGAGCGTTGGCGACCGAGTGGTTGAGCCGGCCGTCGGCGGTCGCGCAGCGGAGTGTGGCCGCGATATCCGCAGTGGTCCGGACAGCGGCGAAGGTGCGCTGGTTGCGGTATCCGTTGATCCCGGCCGCGGCCTGTTGCGCGGACCGCCGCGAGGCCCTGGTCTCGGTGAGCCACTGGTGCTGTTCATCCGCGACGAGCACCGTGCCGTCGGAGAACTCGACCTCGTAACAGGGACGCCCCGTCATCACTTCCGTCGCGGCGACAACGCGCGTGGGTTTGCCGTCGGCACCGAGGAGTTGCTGCCCCACCCGGATCTCACCCATGGTGGTCCAGCCGTCGGGAGTGGGCAGGGGCGTATCCACTGCCAACGCCTTCCCGACACCGGGCCTGGCCGCGACGATGATCATCTGACCCGGGTGCAGGCCGTTGGTGATCTCGTCCAGTTCGGAGAAACCGGTGGGGACGCCGAGGGAGATGCCGCCGCGGGAGGCGATGGAGTCGATCTCGTCCATCGTCGGCTGCAGGAGTTCTTCGAGTGGGAGGAAGTCCTCGGAGGTGCGGCGTTCGGTGACCTCGTAGACCTCGGCCTGGGCTCGGTCGACGACCTCTGCGACATCCTGGCCGTCGGCGCCGGCGTAACCGTACTGGACGATGCGGGTGCCCGCTTCGACGAGGCGTCGCAGGATGGCCTTCTCGGCGACGATTTCGGCGTAGTACCCGGCGTTCGCGGCCGTGGGGACCGTCTGGGTGAG
>NZ_JBSFRU010000633.1:0-1027 GCF_053589395.1 Nocardia sp. NPDC003345 | reverse complement strand
CCGCGGTCAAGGGTGGCGTAGCCATCAGCGGAGCTGACGCCGTAGGCGCCCTTGAGGGTGGAGGGGCGCGGGAACACAATGCAGGCCACCAGTCAGCAGGGCCACGCGGCCGAAGGTCGCGGAGATCATGCCTCGGGGGATTCAGCCATCTCGATCATTGCTGGTATCTCGTAGGCGAGACGAAGTAGTTGGTGGGTGAAGTTCGCTACGTCAAGCGCTTCCTTCTCGCTTACTGGCGTGAGTTCGTGGTTCGCCTCGTTCCCCACCTCCTTGACGCGGTTAATCCAGGGACGCATCGGCTTTGTGATGACCCCTTCTTCTTGGAGGTGATCCAGGGCCGCCGCGAACGTCGGGCCACGACCTCTGTCGTCTTTGGCCGCTAAGCCGTGAGCGACAGCCACGTGCATCAGCAATTTGCGGCATATCATCACCGCGGCTGTAAAAGCACCCACAGCAAGGCAGGAGCGAGCCTCTTCCCAGACAGATCCATCGGTCTCGGGGAGCGAATGAACTGCAACCAGGGGCTTTGCGCCGGGCGACACAACATCCCCGTTCTGCACCGAACCGTGGAAGCATCCTACGCAGCGTAGCCATCTCGTTACTGCACGCTGAGCGTTCGATGGCGACACCGCGTACGCGACAACAAAGGACTGGTCACTACCGCAATTCGAGCAGGGTGCCCGGTGCCATGCTTTCGGGTCGCCTTCCCCGTACCCAGCGGCTCGAAGGGACGCCGTTGTGAGATTGCCTGTCACTCCGACCATACGGGCGATTGTTTCACGTCCGTCTGTCAGGTATGGAGCCAATTCGCGGAGAGTAACCACAGCCAGTCGACCGGGCAGAGGGCTGGTCGATTCGTGGGCGGCTGCGGGAGGTAAGTCGGGTACGGCTGTCGTCGTGCCCACACTTCTCGGTTATCGAAAATCAGTCATCTCGGTTCAGGTGGTGGCGGCGTAGCGCGTGGCCGACGCACCGGCGCGCCGGCGGGCGGAGCGTGCGGAGCCCAGCCGCTGCGGGCCGTAGTGCG
>NZ_JBSFRU010000632.1:0-1046 GCF_053589395.1 Nocardia sp. NPDC003345 | reverse complement strand
GTCGCGGGAGTCACCACCCGCGACCCCCTTCTTCTCGGCAAGGCCGATCGCGGCCTCGATAAGGTGGGCCCGTCGTTCTTCGACGCTCAATCGGGAGGACACCAGAGCGAGTTTGGCGGGATAGGCCTCAACAGTCAATTCCCGCAATGCGGGACGACCGAGGTCGGCGGGGTGGCCACCGCGGCACGCGTGGCCTCGGATGATCCGGTATCGCCCTCAGAGCCCTGTCTGGGCGCCCTTGTCACCGCGCCGGGCGCCGCGGCGCTGTATCGCGAAGATCAGATAGCCCAGCGCCCCGACCGCCAGGCCCATCAGGCAGACCGGCCGCGTGGTTTCCCAGCGGTCGCCGGAGAGCCAGACCACGATGGTGGCGACGGCGAACAGCGCGCTCCCCAGCGCCAGGACCGGACGCGGGTCGGTCAGCCACGACGGAAACTGTGGGAGCTGCGGGTTCATTCGTTCAGCGTAACCTCGGTACGCGCACCGATCAGAAGCGTGTCACGTATGGTTCACTTTGTGAATACCCACTCGGATGTGCGGGCGCTCGCCAGCGACCTCTCGCTGGCCGTGGTGCGCTTGACGCGGCATCTGCGCGGGCGGCGTGCGGAATCGCAGATATCGCTGACCCAGCTCTCCGTCCTGGCTACCCTCGGCAACGAGGGTTCGATGACGCCCGGGGCCCTGGCCGCCAAAGAGCGAGTCCAGCCGCCGTCCATGACCCGTGTGATCGCCTCGCTCACCGATCTCGGTCTGGTGGAGCGTAATCCACATCCCACCGACGGCCGCCAGATCATCGTCTCGCTCTCACCCACCGGGCACGCCCTGCTCGCCGACGAACGCAGCGCCCGCGAAGCCTGGATGAGCGACCAACTCTCGGCCCTGGACCCCGACCAACTGGAAATCCTCGAACGCGCCGTAGCCACAATGAATCAAATAGTCGCCAACTCTGAGTAATTGGAGCGGCTCCGCCGCTCGAGGGTTCGGCCCCCTTGTGCGTCTGCTGTCAGCCCTCGAGACCGGTGGCTTCGCCACGTCGCTTCGAGGGC
>NZ_JBSFRU010000631.1:0-1048 GCF_053589395.1 Nocardia sp. NPDC003345 | reverse complement strand
AATAGGGCCCCACCCTCGAGCGGCGGAGCCGCTCCAAAATTACAGCGCGACCCTTCGCGGAGGGGGCACATCCCAACTCACCTCCGCGGAGGGGTCACTCCCGAACTCACCCGGTCGCGAAGGGGTAACCACCTCCGAACTCACTCGTCGCGAAGGGCACCCCGCACTCACCCTTCGCTGACGGGTCACCTCCAACCCCACTCTTCGTGAAGGCCGTTCCAAAATTCCGGCCCCAAGGCTCGGTCGGATGCGGCGGGGGCCCAAGATGGTTTCATGACACGTATTGCAGTGATCGGCGGTGGCCGGATCGGTGAGGCTTTGATTGCCGGCCTGCTCGAGGCCGGGCGTCCCGTCAAGGATCTGGTGGTGGTGGAGACGCATACCGACCGGGCCGAGCTGCTGGCGCAGCGGTTGGGGGTCCGGGTCACCGATTCGGTCGACGATGCGGCCGTGGGAGCGGATCTGCTGGTGGTCGCGGTGAAGCCGGGTGACGTGGACGCGGTGCTCACCGAGCTCGGCAAGGTCGATCTGGACGGCGATCGTGACCAGATCCTGGTGTCGCTGGCGGCCGGTGTACCGACTGCCCGGCTCGAGGGCAAATTGCCCGCCGGTTTCCCGGTGGTGCGGGTGATGCCGAATACTCCGATGCTGGTGGGCGCGGGGATGAGTGTGCTCGCGGCGGGCCGCTACGCGAAGGCCGAGCAGCTGGACCTGGTGACCGAACTGCTGAGCACCGTGGGGCAGGTGTGTGTGGTCCCGGAGGCGCAGATGGATGCGGTGACCGCGGTGTCGGGGTCGGGTCCGGCGTATTTCTTCCTGGTGGTGGAGGCCATGGTCGAGGCGGGGGTCGGGCTCGGGCTGACCCGCGATATCGCCGCGCAGCTGGTCAACCAGACCATGCTGGGTTCGGCCGCCATGCTGGCCGAGTCGGGGCAGAGCGCGGTCGACTTGCGGGCCGCGGTCACCTCGCCCGCCGGCACCACGGCGGCCGCGGTGCGGGAACTGGAACGCGCGGGCCTGCGGTCGGCGTTCCTGGAGGCGTTGCATG
>NZ_JBSFRU010000630.1:0-1060 GCF_053589395.1 Nocardia sp. NPDC003345 | reverse complement strand
AGTACCTGGGCCGCACCGACTTCCAGGTACTCCAGCTCACCGGCGGGCGTCCAGCGCACCAGGTCGCCGGTGCGGTACATCCGCGTCCCGGTCTCGAACGGATCGGCCAGGAAGCGGTCGGCCGACAGATCGGGCCGGGCCACGTACCCGCGGGCCAGCTGCACGCCCGACAGATACAGCTCACCCGCGACACCCACCGGCACCGGCCGCAGCCGGCCGTCCAGCACGTACACCCGCGTGTTGAACACCGGCGCACCGATCGGCACCGACGTCGTATCCGCCGCGGTCACCTCGTGATACGTGACATCGACGGCGGCCTCGGTCGGGCCGTACAGGTTGTGTACCGCGGTCCCGGTCAGCTCCCGCAGGCCGTGGGCCGGTTTCGGCGACAGGGCCTCACCGGAGGAGAACACCAGCCGCAGCGACCGGCACCGGCCGGCCTCCGGATCCGTGGCCAGGGCGGTCACGAAAACGGTCAGCATGGACGGCACGAAATGCGCCACCGTCACACCTTCGGTATCGATGACCTCGGCCAGATACGCCGGATCACGATGACCGTCCGGCTTCGCCACCACCAGCCGCGCACCCACCCGCAGCGGCCAGAAGAACTCCCACACCGACACATCGAATGTCGACGGCGTCTTCTGCAGCACCACGTCGGAAGTGGCCAGACCGTACTCGGACTGCATCCACACCAGCCGGTTCACGATGGCCGCGTGCGTTACCGCCACACCCTTCGGACGACCGGTCGAACCGGACGTGAAGATCACGTAGGCGGTGTTGTCCGGCCGCAGCGGCGCGACCCGGTCCGCGTCGCCGACGGGCGCGCTGTCGAACTCTTCCGTATCGAGGGTGTCCAGGGTCAGAACGGGCAGACCTGTCCCCCCGGGTACGGCCGCCGCGTCATCGGACCTGGTCAGCACGCATACCGGGCGGGCGGTCTCGAGCACGTACCCGATCCGCTCCGCGGGATGGTCCGGGTCCACCGGCACATACGCACCACCGGCGGTGACGACGGCGTACATACCGACCACCAGATCCACCGAGCGCCGCAGCACCA
>NZ_JBSFRU010000629.1:0-1082 GCF_053589395.1 Nocardia sp. NPDC003345 | reverse complement strand
CCCTGCCACCCGGCGGCGTACTGCCCGCGGGCGGTGGTCTCGTCGAGCGGCTCCACGAGTTTGGTCGCGGAGAGGACCTTGATCTTCTCGTTCTGCAGCTGGCGGGGTTCGAAGCTGATGGGTTCCTCCATCGCGGTGAGCGCGAGGAGTTGCAGCAGATGGTTCTGGATCACATCGCGGGCGGCGCCGATGCCGTCGTAGTAGCCGGCACGGCCGCCGAGGCCGATGTCCTCGGCCATCGTGATCTGTACGTGGTCGACGTAGTTGGCGTTCCAGATCGGATCGAACAACTGGTTGGCGAAGCGCAGCGCCAGAATGTTCTGGACCGTCTCCTTGCCGAGATAGTGGTCGATCCGGAATACCGTCTCCTCCGGGAACACCCGGTTGACCAGTGCGTTGAGTTCGCGGGCACTGTCCAGGTCGTGACCGAACGGTTTCTCGATCACCACCCGTCGCCAGGGCGCCCGGCCCTCGATAGCGGCGGTATTGGTGAGTTTGTGGCGGTGCAGTTGATCGAGCACCACCGGGAAGGTGTTCGGGGGAATCGACAGGTAGAAGGCGTGATTGCCGCCGGTGCCGCGTTCGTCGTCGAGCCGGGCGAGGGTATCGGCGAGGCGGGCGAAGGCCTCGTCGTCCTCGAAGGTGCCCTGGACGAAACGGAATCCCTCGGCCAGATGGTCCCAGACCTCCTGGCGGAACGGGGTCCGGGCGTGGGCCCGGACCGCGTCGTGGACGATCTCGCCGAAATCCCGGTCCGACATCTCGCGGCGGGCGAACCCGACCAGGGCGAAACCGGGGGGAAGCAGCCCCCGGTTCGCCAGGTCGTAGATGGCCGGCATGAGTTTGCGCCGGGAGAGATCTCCGGTGACACCGAAGATCACCATGCTGCACGGTCCCGCGATACGCGGTATCCGTTTGTCCCGGCCGTCCCGTAGCGGATTACGCCACGGGGTGCCGGATGCCGTCTGCGTGCTCTCCGGAGCGCCGGCCATGGGCGTCAGTTACCTCCTGCTGACCGCAGTTCGGCCGTGGTGGCCTCCAGCAGTTCCTCCCAGGACTTCTCGAACTTGTCCACGCCCTCG
>NZ_JBSFRU010000628.1:0-1085 GCF_053589395.1 Nocardia sp. NPDC003345 | reverse complement strand
GTCTGCAGATCGACGCGGGGTGCTACAACGCGACCATTCAGGAACAAAGTCTGGGAATCCACTACAACACCACCAACGAGCTGCTCGACTATCTCGTCGATCCGTCGGTGTTCACCTACGCCGACGGCCAGGTCCGGATTCCGGAGGGGCCCGGCCTCGGTATCGAGATCAATGAGGACTACGTGGTGGAACGGGCTGCCACCGGGCACCGATGGCGCAACCCGATCTGGCGTCACAGTGACGGATCGTTCGCGGAGTGGTGAGTATGAAGACCTTGATCGAAAAAAGCTCTGTCCCCACCACATTGGCCGTCAAGGCGAGCCGTGCGCGGATCCTGATCGCGGTCATGCTGTTCGTGACCGTGGTCATCAATTACATGGACCGCGCCAATCTGTCCATCGCGGTACCCGCGATCGCCGACGAGATGGATCTGTCCTCGGCGCAGCAGGGCCTGCTGCTGTCGGCCTTCGGCTGGACCTACGCCGCCCTGCAGATCCCGGGCGGCTGGTTCGTCGACCGGGTGCCTCCGCGGGTGCTGTACCCGGCATGCCTGGTCCTGTGGTCACTGGCGACCGTGTTCATGGGCATCATCGGCGGATTCGTCGCGCTCATCGTGCTGCGGCTGCTGGTCGGCACCTTCGAGGCCCCGGCCTATCCCATCAACAACCGCGTCGCCACCGCCTGGTTCCCGGAGCGGGAACGCGCCACGGTCATCGGCTTCTACACCTCGGGTCAGTTCATCGGCCTGGCGCTGCTCACCCCGGTGCTGTCCTGGCTGCAGTCGGTGCTGAGCTGGCACTGGGTGTTCATATTCACCGGCGGGGTCGGCGTGCTGTGGGGCCTGATCTGGTACCTCGTGTACCGGGAGCCGCGTGATTCCCGCGCCAACGAGGCCGAGATCGCCCATATCCGCGAGGGCGGCGGACTGGTGGATCTCACCAGCTCCCGGCCTGCGAAAACCAAGGTGACCTGGAACGATATCGCGACGGTACTGGGCCGGCGGAAACTGTGGGGGGTGTACCTCGGTCAGTTCTGCCTGACCTCCACCCTGTGGTTCTTCCTCACCTGGTTCCCGACCTACCTGG
>NZ_JBSFRU010000627.1:0-1095 GCF_053589395.1 Nocardia sp. NPDC003345 | reverse complement strand
ACCCTCGCGGATCGCGAAGCGCAGACCCTCGTCCATGGCGACCGGCTGGATCAGCTTCACCGACATCTCGGTGTTGTCGCCGGGCATAACCATTTCGGTGCCCTCGGGCAGGGTCACAACGCCCGTCACGTCAGTCGTACGGAAGTAGAACTGCGGACGGTAGTTGTTGAAGAACGGGGTGTGGCGGCCACCCTCGTCCTTCGACAGGATGTAGGCCTGACCCTCGAACTCGGTGTGCGGGGTGGTGGTGCCCGGCTTGATGACGACCTGGCCGCGCTCCACGTCCTCACGCTTGATACCACGGATCAGCAGACCCGCGTTATCGCCCGCCTGGGCGGTGTCCAGCATCTTCCGGAACATCTCGATACCGGTGATGGTGGTCTTGGTCTTCTCCGGGCGGATGCCGACGATCTCGACTTCCTCGTTGAGGTTGACCACGCCACGCTCCACACGACCGGTGACGACGGTGCCACGACCGGTGATGGTGAAGACGTCCTCGATCGGCATCAGGAACGGCTTGTCGGTCTCACGCACCGGGTCCGGGATGGACTCGTCGACCGCGTTCATCAGCTCGACGATGGATTCGCTCCACTTCTCGTCGCCCTCCAGCGCCTTCAGGCCGGAGACGCGCACCACGGGGGCGTCCTCGTCGAACTCCTGCGAAGCCAGCAGCTCGCGGACCTCCATCTCGACGAGCTCGAGGATTTCCTCGTCGTCGACCATGTCCGACTTGTTCAGCGCGACCAGGATGTAGGGCACGCCGACCTGACGGGCGAGCAGCACGTGCTCACGGGTCTGCGGCATCGGGCCGTCGGTGGCCGCGACCACCAGGATGGCGCCGTCCATCTGCGCCGCACCGGTGATCATGTTCTTGATGTAGTCGGCGTGACCGGGGGCGTCTACGTGGGCGTAGTGGCGCTTCTCGGTCTGGTACTCGACGTGGGAGATGTTGATCGTGATACCACGAGCCTTCTCCTCCGGCGCCTTGTCGATCTGATCGAAGGCAAAGCTCTCGTTCAGATCCGGATACTTCTCCGCCAGCACCTTGGTGATCGCCGCGGTCAGCGTGGTCTTGCCGTGGTCGACGTGACCGAT
>NZ_JBSFRU010000626.1:0-1109 GCF_053589395.1 Nocardia sp. NPDC003345 | reverse complement strand
TTATATTCATACGCCTACCACCTATATATACACTACAAACACCACACTCTTCCCCAACACCACGCTCTTCCTATCTGGTGGCGCCGGAGGCGCCACCAACATTACGGCAGGGCTACTACGGTGACCGAGGCTCCGGCTTCGACGTTGGCGTTGGCGGCGGGGTTCTGCGAGACCACTACCGAGGAGTCGAGGGGGGCGAGCTGGCGGACCTGTACCTGTAGGCCCAGGTCCTGGAGGGTTCTGCGGGCTTCGGCTACCGATTTGCCGACCAGGGAGGGCATGGTGACGGCTTCGCACACGATGAGGGTGACCGAGGAGCCTGCGTCCACGGTGATGCCGACGGCGGGATCGGTGCCGATGACGCGGCCGGCCTCGACCAGTTCGTCGTAGGCGCGGCGTTCACCGGCGACGGTGAGACCGAGGTCCTCGAGCTTCTTGCGGGCCTGGTCGGGGGTGTCGGCGCGGAGGTCGGGGAGCCGGACCGGTTTGGAGCCGTTGCTTTTCCAGACCTGGACATGGGCACCGGCGGGGAGCACGGTGCCGGGGCCCGGATCGACCCGGGCGACGGTGCCTTCGGGGGCGGTGCTGGCGATTTCGCCGCCGTTCACGGGTTGCAGGCCCTGGTCGCGGATGAGCTGCTGGACCTCGTCCCAGTCGTCGCCGGGGGCGATGGCGGGGACCTGCGGTTTTCCGCTGGAGATCAGGATGTCGACGGCGGAGCCCTTGGTCTCGCGGGCGCCGGGGCCGGGGTCGGAGCCCACGACTCCGCCTACCGGGACGGTATCGGAGGCCTTGTCGCGGGTGCCGGTCTCGAAACCGGCGTCCTGGAGTTCGGCGGTGGCCTGTTCGAGGGTCATACCGGCGACCGAGGGCACGGTGGTGTAGCGGCCCATGCCCATCCACCAGCCGCCGATGCCGACGACGAGGGTCAGCGCCACCACGACAGCGGCCCAGATCATGCCGTTGCGGCGTCCGGTGGCCCGGGTCTCCTGGTATGAGCTGTAGTGCGTCGGATGCTGGTGCGGGGGGATGTAGGCGGGTGGTGGTGGTTCGTGCCGGGGGTGCGCGGTGGTGACCATCCGGGTGGCGTGCGCGGCGGGTGTGGCGGC
>NZ_JBSFRU010000625.1:0-1113 GCF_053589395.1 Nocardia sp. NPDC003345 | reverse complement strand
CTGGAGCGGTTGCACCCGCTTCGGTCTGCTCCCCGGTGACTGCGAATCGCCGGGGAGCTTCTTTGTGTCGCCCTCAGTCTATAATGACCTGTCTTCAAGTCTTCATTAAGACTGCTGTTACCAGTAGAACAGCGCGGCGGGGTGTCGTCAAGTCTTCATGAAGACTAAAGTTGGAAACAGACCGCGAACCACGTAGAAGAAGGCAGGCAGTGGACAGCGACACCAGCGCATACGCACCGAAATACCGACGCATCGCGCAGGAACTCAAGAACGAAATCAGTACGGGTGCAATGACCGCCGGCCAGCGCCTACCCACGGAACCGGAACTGGCCGACCGATTCAAGGTGAGTCTTCCGACCGTGCGCCAGGCGCTCGGGGTACTGCGCTCCGAGGGGCTCATCGAGTCGCGTCATGGCATCGGGTCCTTCGTCAAGGAGAACGATCGACTGCAGCGGCCCGGTTGGCGGCAGTACGGGAGGGCTCGGGCAGATCAGAAGTTGCTGACGCCGCACCTCCGGCACGAGATCGTCTATGCCGGAGTGGAAGCCGTTCCGGCGCATGTCGCTGACCTGTTCCCCGCGGGCACTACCCAGGTGGTTACCCGGCGGCGGCATCTCTTCGACAAGGTGACGGGCCGACCCGAAGAGATCGGCGCAAGCTACATCCCGATGGAGTTCGCTGCGGGCACGTACGTCGAAGAACCGACCGTCGTCCCAAAGGCGCTGTTCCTATGCATCGAGGATCTGTCCGGGAAGCGATACGCCAAGGCACGCGACCAACTCATTGCCCGTCTCGGTACCGCCGACGAGCTCTCCGTGCTCGACTTAGCGGCCGGATCGCCTGTCGTCCATGTCGTTCACTGCGCGATGGCCGAGGACAGCACCGTCCTCGAAGTGGCCGAGTCCATCTGGCCCGCTGAGCGCACCGTGATCGTCAACGAGTACCCGATCACCACGGACGAGTAGAGGTCTGCGAGGCGCTACGTCCATTCCCAGCGCGATCGGCTGCCGAATTTAGCTATATAGGATCAAGGGCGACGGCGCTGCGCGCCGCCGCCGCACTACGGCCCGCAGCGGCTGGGCTCCGCACGCTCCGCCCGCCGGCGCGCCGGTG
>NZ_JBSFRU010000624.1:0-1114 GCF_053589395.1 Nocardia sp. NPDC003345 | reverse complement strand
CCGCGGTCAAGGGTGGCGTAGCCATCAGCGGAGCTGACGCCGTAGGCGCCCTTGACGGTGGAGGGGCGCGGGAACACAATGCAGGCCACCACCCAGTAGGGCCACGCGACCGAAGGTCGCGGATGCAGCCATGAGGCTCCTATTTCGAAGACTCCGCCATATCGGCTATGTGGCTTACCGAGAGGTTTCCAGCCTGGTTCTGCAATGCAGGCTCGGAGCCGTTCAAGATGGCCGCAAGCACTTCCTCTGGTGCATCAATGAGGTGGAGTGCGACGGCCACATGAAGCCGATCTCGCACCGAACTCTCAGGTGGAAGTTGGCGGGCCATGGTCAGTGCCTCTTCAAACTGCCTGTCCTTGCGCAGCTTGTCGAAGAAACTGATCAACAGTGCCCGGCTCTGGTTGGACAGGCGGAAGAAGAGAGCGGCGACAATCTCGATGATCAGGGCGGCGGAGAGCTGAACGCCTGCTACACCAGCCTGATCGAATCCGCCCCTCCCAACAGTCCACAGCGCTATAACAATGATTACAAACCCGACCGAGGCCGCTCCAAGCGAGAAGAAGAAGCTGATCTGAGCTTGCAGCAGGCTGCGAGAGTGGTACTGATTGAACAGGGCCGTGTTTGAAACGATCGCTGTTTCTGCGGCCGAGGTTGCGCCTTGGCGAATAAGGTCTTCACGTTCGGCGCGAGCGGACAGCACAATCTCGTCGGCGCCGACGTTGAACCTACGGCTGGCGAAGAACGCCGTAACTAGAATGCCAATGAGCGTTCCCGCAGGTGCTACCAAGAAAAGAATCGCACTCGTCGGATCTGTCATACCCCCGCCTATCGTCCTAGTCGGTATCGAACAGGACGTCGTGCGAAAGCGGCTAGGCGTTACGAGGATTCAGGACTCGGGACCACATCAGTCGTCCAGGCGAAGTGCTGACCGACTCGTGGGCGGCGGCGGAAGGCCTGTCGGGTACGGCTCTCGTCGTGCCCACACTTCTCGGCTATCGAATATTAGCCATCTCGGTTCAGGTGGTGACGGCGTAGCGCGTGGCCGACGCACCGGCGCGCCGGCGGGCGGAGCGTGCGGAGCCCAGCCGCTGCGGGCCGTAGTGCGGCGGCGGCG
>NZ_JBSFRU010000623.1:0-1134 GCF_053589395.1 Nocardia sp. NPDC003345 | reverse complement strand
GGTAGATGGCCTTGAGGCCATCTACCTGTCGGGCTGGCAGGTCGCCGGTGACGCGAACCTCTCCGGTCACACCTACCCGGACCAGAGCCTCTACCCGGCCAACTCGGTGCCCGCCGTGGTCCGTCGTATCAACAACGCGCTGCTGCGCGCCGACGAGATCGCCAAGGTCGAAGGCGACACCTCCGTCGAGAACTGGCTGGCCCCGATCGTCGCCGACGCCGAAGCCGGCTTCGGTGGCGCGCTGAACGCCTACGAACTGCAGAAGGCCATGATCGCCGCCGGCGCCGCCGGTGTGCACTGGGAAGACCAGCTGGCCTCGGAGAAGAAGTGCGGCCACCTCGGTGGCAAGGTGCTCATCCCCACCCAGCAGCACATCCGCACCCTGACCTCCGCGCGCCTGGCCGCCGACGTCGCCGAGGTCCCCTCGGTGATCATCGCCCGCACCGACGCCGAAGCCGCCACCCTCATCACCTCCGATGTGGACGAGCGCGACCGCGAATTCCTCGACGGCACCCGCACCGCCGAAGGCTTCTTCGGTGTGAAGAACGGCATCGAGCCCTGCATCGCCCGCGCCAAGGCCTACGCCCCCTACTCCGACCTCATCTGGATGGAGACCGGCGTGCCGGACCTCGAGGTCGCGCGCAAGTTCGCCGAGGCCGTCCGCGGTGAATTCCCGGACCAACTGCTGGCCTACAACTGCTCGCCGTCCTTCAACTGGAAGGCGCACCTGGACGACGCGACCATCGCGAAGTTCCAGCGTGAACTCGGCGCGATGGGCTTCAAGTTCCAGTTCATCACCCTGGCCGGCTTCCACTCGCTCAACTACGGCATGTTCGACCTGGCCTACGGCTACGCCCGCGAGGGTATGACCGCCTTCGTCGACCTGCAGGAGCGCGAGTTCAAGGCCGCCGCCGAGCGTGGCTTCACCGCCATCAAGCACCAGCGTGAGGTCGGTGCCGGCTACTTCGACACCATCGCCACCACGGTCGACCCCAACACTTCGACGGCGGCCCTCAAGGGCTCCACCGAAGAGGGGCAGTTTCATTAAGCCGCGCTGACGCGCGGCGGGGTTTCGGCCCCTCAGGTCCCGCGTTTCCGCGCTCGAGACTCGCGCCTGCGGCGCATCGCTTCGAG
>NZ_JBSFRU010000622.1:0-1140 GCF_053589395.1 Nocardia sp. NPDC003345 | reverse complement strand
TGATCGTGAAGCGCGGCGAAGAGGTCACCGCCGACGTCACGGTCTCCGTCACCGGTGAGGCCGCCCCCGGCACCCTGGTCACCCAGGACGCCACCACCGTCACCGTCTCGGCCGAGGCGCTGAACATCCCCGAATCGCTCGAGGTCTCCGTGGCCGGTGCCGAAGCCGGCACCCAGGTCACCGCCGCCGAGATCTCGCTGCCCAAGGGCGTCAGCCTGGTCACCGACGCCGAGACCCTGATCGCCAACGTCACCGAGGCCCGCGTGATCGCCGAAGCCGAGCCCGAGACCGAGGCCGCCGAGGGCGAAGCCGCCGAGGGCGAGAGCGCCGAATAAGACGCCGTTTGTAGCGCCGCGATGGCCGATACCGCGCCGGCGCTCGTCGTCGGCCTGGGTAACCCGGGATCCGGCTACGAGCGCACCCGGCACAATGTGGGCTTCCTGGTCGCCGACTCGCTCGCGGAGCGGGTCGGCGGCCGGTTCACCGTGCACAAGAAATCCGGCGCCGATGTGCTACAGGCCCGATTGGACGGCCGACAAGTCCTGATCGCCAAACCGCGGTCCTATATGAACCTGTCCGGCAAACCGGTGGCCGCCCTCGCACGTTTCTTCTCGGTACCGCCCACCGAGGTCGTCGTCATCCACGACGAACTGGACCTGCCCTTCGGCGAGATCCGACTCAAACGCGGTGGTGGGGAGGGCGGGCACAACGGTCTGCGCTCGGTATCCGGCGCACTGACCACCAAGGACTATCTGCGCACCCGGATAGGTATCGGCCGCCCACCCGGCCGCCAGGACCCCGCCGATTTCGTCCTGAAACCCTTCTCCGCGGCAGAGCGCAAGGAAGTGCCCGTAGTGGTCGAACAGGCGGCCGACGCGGTTGAGCTGCTGCTGAGGGTGGGCTTGGAGGCTGCGCAGAATCGCCTGCATTAATTTTGGAGGCGCTCCGCCGCGAAGGTGAGTTGGGGGTGGCATCTCCGTGCAGAGTGAGTCCGGATGTGTCCCTTCGCGAAGTGTGAGTTGAGAGGCGACCTCTTGGCGAAGGTGAGTTCGGATGTGCCCCCTTCGCGAAGGGGCGGGCTGTAATTTTGGAGCGGCTCCGCCGCTCGAGGGTGGCGCCCTATTAACCCCGGGTCTTCAC
>NZ_JBSFRU010000621.1:0-1150 GCF_053589395.1 Nocardia sp. NPDC003345 | reverse complement strand
GCAGGAACCGAGCGGGATCATGCTGCGATCGAGTGCGATGTCCTTGTCCGACAGTGCCCGCAGATAGCGCAGCATGGCGGTTTCGGTGCGGTACCGGGTGAACGCCGGATGCGTCAGGAACTCCGAGGTCCGGTCCCCGATTCCCGCCGGCGCCGGTTCCGCCGGGGCGACGCCGAAAGCGTCCAGTACCGCCGCTACATGCTCGTCGGTGGTGGCCTCGTCACAGGCCACCGCGACCCGGTCGTCGTCCACCAGCCGTAGATTGACGCCGCGGGCGGCGGCCTTGGCGACGATGCTCTCCGCCTGCCCCGGTACCCGGGCCAACACCGTATCGAAGTATGTGTCGTGCACTCGCGCCTCGCCCAGGGCGGCGGCCACCCGCGCGGCGTGCGCGTGCACCCGGCGCGCGATCGCCCGCAGCCCGTCCGCACCGTGGTAGCAGGCGTACATACCCGCAACGATCGCCAGCAGAACCTGAGCGGTGCAGATGTTCGAGGTCGCCTTCTCGCGGCGGATGTGCTGCTCACGGGTCTGTAGCGCCAGCCGGTAGGCGGGTGCGCCGTCGGCGTCCTTGGAGACGCCCACCAGGCGGCCGGGCAGCTGGCGGGCGTACGCCGAACGCACCGCGAGATACCCGGCGTGCGGACCGCCGAAGCCCATCGGCACGCCGAAACGCTGGGTGGTGCCGAAACAGACGTCGGCACCCTGCTCACCGGGCGGCGTGATGAGAGTCAGCGCCAGGAGATCGGCTCCCGCCGCGACCAGCGCGCCCCGCTCATGGGCCTGCGCGATGATCCCGGACCAGTCCACGACCCGCCCCGAGGCGCCCGGCACCTGGAGCAGGACACCGAAGAAGTCGCCCTCGGGCAGCCCCTCGTCCGCCAGATCGGCTGTCACGATCTCGATACCGAGTGGTTCGGCGCGGGTGGCCAGCACGGTGCGGGTCTGCGGGAAGAGATCGATGTCGACCACCAGTCGCGGGCTGCCGCCGCGATCCACGCGGCGCATCAGTGTCATCGCCTCCGCGGCGGCGGTGGCCTCGTCGAGCATCGAGGCATTGGCGACATCCATCGCGGTCAGATCGGTGACCATGGTCTGGAAGTTCAGCAGCGCTTCGAGCCGGCCCTGGCTGATCTCCGGTTGGTACGGC
>NZ_JBSFRU010000620.1:0-1160 GCF_053589395.1 Nocardia sp. NPDC003345 | reverse complement strand
TGTCATCTACACCTCCGGGTCCACCGGTGTGCCCAAGGGTGTGGTGGTCAGCCATGCCGGTTTGGCGAACTTCAGTGCCGAGCAGGTCGAGCGGTATCGGTTGAGTCCGGAGTCGCGGGCGTTGGCGTTCGCGTCACCCTCGTTCGACGCTTCGATCCTGGAACTGCTGCTCGCTGTTGGGTCGGCCGGTGCGCTGGTCGTGGTCCCGACGGGTACTTATGGTGGTGCCGAGCTGGGTGAGTTGATCGCCCGCGAGGGTGTCACGGTCGGTTTGATCACCCCGTCGGTGCTCGCGTCGCTGGATCCGGCTGATTTGGCGGGTATGGAAGTGATCATCGCTGGTGGTGAGGCGATTTCGGCGGATCTGATGGCGAAGTGGTCGACCGCGCCTGAGGGTGGGGTCGGGCGCCGTTTCCACAATGCCTATGGTCCGACGGAAGCTACTGTCGCGACGAATATCAGTGGTGTGCTGCGTGCGGGTGATCGGGTCACCATCGGTGGCCCGGTGCGTGGTATGCGGGCGCTGGTTCTGGATGACCGCATGCAGCCGGTGCCCGAGGGTGTGGCCGGTGAGCTGTATGTCGGTGGTATCCAGCTGGCGCGTGGCTACCACGCCCGTGCCGGCCTGACCGCTGAGCGTTTTGTGGCCGATCCGCATGGCGGGCCGGGGTCGCGTTTGTATCGCACGGGTGACATCGTGCGTTGGCGTCGTGATGCTGCTGGTGATCCGGCGGTGGAGTATGTGGGTCGTAATGATTTCCAGGTGAAGGTGCGTGGTTTCCGCATCGAGCTGGGTGAGATCGACGCCGCCCTCACCGGTCACGAGTCCGTCGATTTCGCGGTCACCGTCGGCCACAAGAACGCTGCGGGTGCGACCTCGCTGGTCTCGTATGTGGTGGGCACGCCTGGCGTGCATGTGGATGTGGCGGTCGTGACCGCTCATGTCGCCGAACAGCTGCCGGACTACATGGTCCCCGCGACGGTGATGGTGATCGACCGGATTCCGTTGACCCCGGCCGGGAAGTTGGATCGTAGGGCGTTGCCGGAGCCGGTGTTCCAGGCGCGTACGGCGTTCCGTGGTCCGCGTACCGCGGTGGAGCAGGTTATCGCGGAGGTGTTCGCCGAGGTTCTGGGTGTGGACCGGGTGGGTGTGGATGATT
>NZ_JBSFRU010000619.1:0-1183 GCF_053589395.1 Nocardia sp. NPDC003345 | reverse complement strand
CCTATTAACCCCGGTTCTTCACTCCCGCCGGTCGGTCGCTGCGCTCCCTCCCTCTGGTCGCTCCAGAACCGGGGCGGGCCCCGCCCATGGGTGCGACCATCGGGGAGAGGGGAAATGCGTGTGGGGTGAGCGGGCCTTCGTCACTGTAGTGGTCGGTTGACCGGTTCTGGGGGGTGTTCGGACACATGGTTGTGTGGGGCGTGAAACGGCGGGGTGGTCATGGGCGGGCTCGTTGTAGCAGTTGTTCGGCGTGACGGAGTAGGGGGGCGTCCACCATCTTGCCGTCGTAGGCGAATACGCCGCGATGGTTGGGTGCGGCCTCCAGAACGCCTCGGGCCCAAGCGATCTCGTCATCCGACGGGGCGTAGGCGGCGCGGATGACCGGGAGCTGGGACGGGTGGATCGCGACCTTGATCTCGAAACCCACCGCGACGGCGTCCTCGGCCTCGGCGCGCAGGCCGTCGAGATCCTTGATGTTCAGGTACACCATGTCCAGGGCGAGGCGCTGGTGGGCCTTGGCGGCGAGCAGGCCGGTGCTGCGCAGATGCCGCGCCACATCGCGGTAGGTGCCGTCGGCGCGGCGGGTGCCGGTGCCGCCCATGGCGGCCACCAGATCCTCCACTCCGCACATCACGCCGCGCGTATTGGGCGCGGCGGCGATCTGCTGGATGGCCAGTGCGCCGAGCGGAGATTCGATCAATGCGAAGACCTGGTACTCCGACAGGCCGGTGACCTGGTGGATGGACTCGGTCTTCGGCAGCATGACCAGCCGGTAGGAGGTTTCGCGCAGGGCCTGCAGATCGAGGTCGTGCTCGGGCGTGCCCGCCGGATTGACCCGCACCACGGTGGTTTCCGGGTCGAGGGGGGTATCGACGAGGGCCTTGCGCGCGGCGGGTTTGTCGGCGGGTGCTACGCCGTCCTCGAGATCGAGGATCACCACATCGGCGGCGTCCGCGGCTTTCCGGTAGCGCTCGGGGCGGTCGGCGGGGCAGAACAGCCACGCCGGACCGGGGGATTGCCAGGTGGGATCCGGGCTGTTGGTCATCGGTGTTTCCTCTGTAATTTGGGAGCGCCTCCGGCACTCGAGGGTGGGGCCCTGACATCCCGGTTCTGCACTCCCGCCGGTCGGTCGCTGCGCTCCCTCCCTCTGGTCGCTCCAGAACCGGGCGGGCCCCACCCAGGG
>NZ_JBSFRU010000618.1:0-1192 GCF_053589395.1 Nocardia sp. NPDC003345 | reverse complement strand
CGAACACGAACGGGTCCATCCGCAGCCACTGCGGGCTCCACGGGGCGGCCATCGAGTCGACATTGAAGCGACCCGCGTCGAGCATGGCGATACGGATCGCCTCACGCATCCCCGGCGCGGAGATGTTCAGGTAGCCGGAGTAGGCGGCGGCCGACCGGAACTGATCGCGGTGGTAGGCGGCCAGGGCCAGCGCCGCGCTGCCGCCCATGGACAGGCCCGCGATCGCGTTGTTGGTCCGGGAGACGCCGTAGCCCTCGAGGAAGGCCGGGAGTTCCCTGGTGAGGAAGGTTTCCCACTTGTAGGTGAACTTCTGGCCGTTGGTGTTGCTCGGCGAGTACCAGTCGGCGTAGAAGCTCGACTGGCCGCCGACCGGCATGATCAGCGAGATGTTGTCGTTGCCGAACTGCTGGAGCGCGTTGGTCTCGAACGACCAGGCGTTGCGGTCCTCACGGGCCCGCAGCCCGTCGAGCAGGTAGAGCCCGGCGTTACCGCCGCGCGCCGCCCACTGGACCTGCACCTTGATCGGACCCATGCTCGAGGGAACCATCAGTTCCTCGAAGGCACCCCGCTGAACGGGCGACGCCACCGGCGCGGCCACGGCCGCGGTCGGGGCCGCGATACCCGCGGCTACCGGAAGCGCCAGCACCGCGGCACCGATTGCCAGAATCCGGTTACGCCAACCGCGAGGTGACCGCGACCCCGTACTTCTCTTCGGGCCGGCTGCCCTGCCGAAACGCATGAATTCTGCTCTCTTTCTGCTGTTGTGGTGTTGTTCGCCACCGCTGCGCGGACAACACCCCGTTTCTCCTCGGGCGCCGGCGGCCGGTCCCGACCAACCCGTGGCCGACAGCGCTACAACGATCTGGTCACAGATGTGCTCGCTGGACCATATTCGACCTCATCGAGCCTAAGCAAGGCCGTGGTGATCGGATGGCCGAAATCCGCCGCGAGAACGCTGTGATCGCCCCGTGACGATACCTTGCCGAAGCGTTGATGTCGCGGCGGGCCGCGATATTCGGTCGTTATCGAAATCGTCTTCCGACCTGCGTTGTGTAACGGAATACGAACCCCCGTCGAATTCCTATCGACAGCAGTGTGCCCGCCCCGGGGAAGCGACCCCGGGGCGGGCAGATCGGAAGAGCGGCGGGGAGGGAAAGAGGGTGGTGGATGTGGTGTATATGGTGGTGGGGGC
>NZ_JBSFRU010000617.1:0-1194 GCF_053589395.1 Nocardia sp. NPDC003345 | reverse complement strand
CCCGGCGCAGCACACCGTCCCGCGCGTCCGCCGCCTCGACCTCGTCCCGGGTGACCCCCAGGATGAACAGCACCGCGTCCAGATACGGATGCGACAGCGCGGTATCGGCGACCTCCCGCAACGCGGGCTTCGCGTTGAACGCCACTCCCAGCCCCGCCGCGTTCAACATATCGATATCGTTCGCCCCGTCCCCGACCGCGACCGTCTGCTCCATCGGCACCCCGGATTCGGCGGCGAAGCGGCGCAACGCGGTCGCCTTGTACTCCCGGTCGACGATCTCCCCCACCACCCGGCCGGTGAGCTTCCCGTCCACCACCTCGAGCACATTGGCCTGCGCGAAATCGAGGTCCAGTTCACGCGCCAGCGGATCGATCACCTGCCGGAACCCGCCCGACACCACGCCACATCGGAAACCGAGCCGCTTCAGGGTCCGGATCGTGGTCCGCGCACCGGGGGTCAGCGCGATGGAACCCGCGACCTCCGCGATCACCGATTCGTCCAGTCCGGCCAATGTCGCCACCCGCTGCCGCAGCGATTCCGCGAAATCGATCTCGCCGCGCATCGCCGCCTCGGTGACCTCCCGCACCTGCTCCTCGACGCCGGCGTAGGCGGCCAGCATCTCGATGACTTCGCCCTGGATGAGAGTCGAATCCACATCGAAGACGATCAGCCGCTTCGCCCGGCGAGCCAGACCGGCCCGTTCCACCGCGATATCCACCCGCTCGGTCACCGCGACCTCGGCCAGCGCGGTCCGCAACCGCGAATCGGTATCCCCACCCCGGTCCGGCGCCGTCACCAGCAACTCCATCCCGGTCACCGGATAGTCGGCGATCCCCCGGATGGTGTCGATATTGGCCCCCAGTCCCGCCAGCTCCCGCGACACCGCACTGAATGCCCGCGCGGTCACCGGCGCCCCCAGCACCACCACCGCGTGCGTCGACACCGGGGCCCGCGCGACATCGGCGTCGATATCCACATCCACCTGCATACCGACGGTATTCATGGCCTCTTCGAGCTCGTCCTGCAACGCCTCGGGATCCGTTGGGCAGGTGACGAGCACTCCCAGGGTGAGCCGGCCGCGGATCACCACCTGCTCGATATCGAGCAGACTCACCCTCCGCCGCGCCATCGCCGTCAGCAGCACCGACGTCACACCGGGACGGTCGGGCCCGGTCACGGTGACGAGAACGCCGT
>NZ_JBSFRU010000616.1:0-1206 GCF_053589395.1 Nocardia sp. NPDC003345 | reverse complement strand
AAGGCGGCGCAGCCGCGAGTCTCGAGCGCTGACAGCAGACGCTCAGAGGGCCGAACCCCGCGCGGCGAAGCCGCGCTAATAAACACAGAACCTTGACGAGAAAGGTCACCTCCTCACCTCCGCGGGTGGGGTCACCTCCTCCCCGCCTTCGCGGGCAGGGTCGTCTTTGTGTCTTCGCGTTCTGGCGAGTGAGGTCACGTCCCCACTTTGACGCGCAGGGTCACCTCCTCACCCCAGCGAGCAGGGGCACTTCTTCACCTTCGCGAGCAGGGTCACCTCCTCACTTTGGCGGGTGAGGTCACGTCCTGACCTTCGCGGGGCAGGGTCGTCTTCTCGTCTTGGCGAGTGAGGTCACGTCCCCACCTTGACGGGCAGGGGCACCTCCCCACCCCAGCGAGCAAGACCACCTCCCCACCCTCCCCGCCTTCCCCACCCTCAGCCTTGGTAGCCCACGCGCTCCGTCTGGATGTGAGCCGGGGGTGGCCGTGAGGTGGTGAGGGCCGCCATATATGAGGGCAGGCGACTTCAGTTATGAACGTCCTCACAAGCGAGCTGGAGTCGGTGGGTCGTGGGGGCGGCCGGGAGCCCAAGCTAACAGTACGAGCGTTACGGTAAAAGTCGAGGTCAGCGCTACTGGTGAGTAGAATTTGTAACGGCAATGCGTTGGCTAATTTTGCAGGCTTAACAAATGGGTGGGCGATCCTAGCTCAGATTCACAGAAGCAACAGGTAGACGGCCTTTTGTTCGTGTGTCAAGGTGTGGAAGTACCGCCACAGGGCATTGCAAGCCTGCAAATCGTCGAGTCAGCAGTGCGGAGCGGAAACGCTCCGTCGACGTGGACCGACGGGACCGACCGAACAAGGAAGTGGAGTCGCACGATGTCGACCACCGGCACCCCGAAGACCCCCGAGGAAATCCAGAAGGATTGGGATACCAACCCGCGCTGGAAGGGCGTCACCCGCAACTACACCGCCGAGCAGGTCTCGAAGCTGCAGGGCACCGTTGTCGAAGAGCACACCCTCGCGCGTCGTGGCTCGGAGATCCTCTGGGATCTGGTGAACAACGAGGACTACATCAACTCCCTCGGCGCCCTCACCGGCAATATGGCGGTCCAGCAGGTCCGCGCCGGCCTCAAGGCCATCTACCTGTCGGGCCCGCGACTATCTGGCCTGGCTGGGCCGCCAGGACCATACGGCCTCCACCGAG
>NZ_JBSFRU010000615.1:0-1223 GCF_053589395.1 Nocardia sp. NPDC003345 | reverse complement strand
AGCGACCAGAGGGAGGGAGCGCAGCGACCGACCGGCGGGAGTGAAGAACCGGGGTCAATAGGGCCCCAACCCGCGCCGCCGGAGGCGGCGCCATAGACACAGGAGCGGGACGTGAGTGAGAAGATTCAGCGTGTTGGAATCATCGGCGCCGGACAGATGGGCGCCGGTATCGCAGAGGTCTGCGCTCGCGCGCACGTCGATGTGCTGGTGTACGAGCAGACCCGTGAACTCGCCGCGGCCGGCCGGTCGCGCATTCTGCGGTCGCTGGACCGCGGGGTGAGCAGCGGCAAGATCACCGAGCGTGAGCGTGAGCAGGCGGCCTGGCGGCTGCGTTTCACCTCCGATCTGGGTGATTTCGCCGACCGTCAGTTGGTCGTGGAGGCGGTGCTGGAGGACGAGAAGGTCAAGACCTCGATTTTCGCCGAACTCGACAAGGTCGTCACCGACCCCGGCGCGGTGCTCGCCTCCAACACCTCTTCGATTCCGATCATGAAGATCGCCGTGGCCACCAACAACCCCGAGCGGGTCGTCGGTATGCACTTCTTCAACCCGGTCCCGGTGCTGCCGCTGGTCGAACTGGTGACCACCCTCAAGACCAGCACCGCGGTCTCCGAGCGGGCCGAGAAGTTCGCCGCCGAGATCCTGGGCAAGGAGGTCGTGCGTTCCTCCGACCGTTCCGGTTTCGTCGTCAACGCGCTGCTGGTGCCCTACCTGCTCTCCGCGATCCGCATGGTCGAGTCCGGGTTCGCCACCAAGGAGGACGTCGACAAGGCGATGGTGCTGGGCTGTGCGCATCCGATGGGCCCGCTGGCGCTCACCGATCTGGTCGGCCTCGATACCGTGAAATCCATCGCCGATTCGATGTACGGCGAATTCAAAGAACCGCTGTATTCGGCCCCGCCGCTGCTCATGCGCATGGTCGAGGCGGGCCTGCTGGGTAAGAAGACCGGCGCGGGCTTCTATCAGTACGGCGGCAAATAGCCGAGCCCATTCCAGCGTTCTTTCCGGATGGACGCCATCCATGGGCGAGCCCGGTTCTGGAGCGACCAGAGGGAGGGAGCGGCGTGCGCGCACCCACCATAGGTCGCGGCCGTCGAGCACTTCCACGATCGCGGAACCCGCCCAGATTTTCATGGTGTATGTGAGACGGTTGATCCCCGCCACCTTCATCCGGATGGTCGCATCCGTCAAGGGTGGGGCCCGCCCGGTTCTGGAGCGACCAG
>NZ_JBSFRU010000614.1:0-1228 GCF_053589395.1 Nocardia sp. NPDC003345 | reverse complement strand
TGGGCCGATCGGCATCGGTGATCGCGACCTTCTCCAGCATCGCGACAGGTGCGCTGCGATGTGAGATGCCGACGAGAAGAACGCTCATGGTGTGACCACCGATCCCTTGCTGGTTGGCTCCGTTGCCGTATGCGAGGTCGTCTGGGCGGCCTGCGCCGCGCAATGGGACAGCCCGGCGGGGCCCGGCGTCGGATGCGCTGGCACCCGGCGGGCGATCCGGCCGGAGCCGTTCAAGGGATGAGCGGCAGGCACGCCGTTGCCCGGTACAACACCGCTCGCGGCGGAATCATTCGCCGCGGCGGTGGCGTCGTCCGCCACATTTCCGCTGTTCACACCAGCATCACGCGCGCCGTCACCGGTGGTGGTGTCGGCGCCGGTCACGGGAACCGGGCCGGAGCCGTTCGTTTCGTCGGAATCGGCATTGCGGACCCGCTCGAAGGACAGCATCTGCATTTCCACGGCCAGGTCCACGCGCCGCATCTCCACCCCGGGCGGCACGGTGAGCGGGCACAGGGCGAAGCTCAGGATCGACCCGACACCCGCGGCGACCAGTTCGTCGCATACCTGCTGGGCACTGTCATCGGGTACCGCGATCACCGCGATGGTCGGGCGCAGCAGCGCGATCCCGTCCGCCAGCCCGGCGACATCGCGCACCCGCAGGCCCTCGACCTCACGGCCGATCACCTCGGGATCGTCGTCGAAGATCCCGACCACCGCGAACCCACGCCGCCGGAAGCCCCGGTAACCCACCAGCGCGCGCCCGAGATTCCCGGCGCCGACCAGCACGACCCGGTGGCCACCGGACAATCCGAGCACATCCTCGATGCGGGCCCGCAACCGCGCGACGTCGTAGCCGACACCGCGAACACCGTTGGGGCCCAGGAAAGAAAGATCCTTGCGGAGTTTCGCGGAATTGACACCCGCCGCGACAGCCAGTTCCTCACTGGATACGATGGCCACAGCGTCATCGGCGAGCAGGGCGAGCACCCGGAGGTAGGTGGCGAGCCGGCCCACCGTAGCCTGGGGAATGTCCTTCTGAAGGGTCCGGGTGGTGACGTTGGGAGCATCGCCGGAGACGCCGCGCGTCTCATGCTGCTCTGTCACGTCCTCGGCTCCTCGTCCGGACCGAACAGGCCCGGGTGGTCGGCGACCTCCGCCGGGGTCCATGCGCCGATGACGGGGTCGGATATCGGGTTGATTCACGTGCTACCGGCGGCCGGATACTCGC
>NZ_JBSFRU010000613.1:0-1233 GCF_053589395.1 Nocardia sp. NPDC003345 | reverse complement strand
CCGACCGTACAATGACAGGTCACCGCTACTTGCCAGGAAGGGGTGACGACACCGATGTCAGGCACCTCAGCAACCACCGCACCCGGGCCGGTCGAGGCCCTGCACGTCGGGTCGGGCGCCCCGCTCCTGCTGCTGCACGGCGTACTGCTCTCGCCACACTGCTGGGAACGCACCGCGAACCTGCTGGCCGCCCGCTGCGAGGTCTTCGCGCCCGCACTCGCCGGGCACTGGGGCGGGAAAGAACTCGCCGACCGCCGCTACACCGCGCAGACACTCGCCGACCGGGTCGAAGCCCAGCTCGACGACCTCGGCTGGCGCACCTGTCATATCGCCGGCAATTCCCTCGGCGGCTGGGTCGGATTCGAGCTGGCGCGGCGCGGCCGCGCCCGCACCCTCACCGCCATCGCCCCCGCCGGCGGCTGGAAAACCCCATCCACCGCGCAATTCGCCGCCGCCGGCAAATTCCTTGCCCTGCACCAGATCCTCGAAATCGGCAAGCACCTGAAGGACTTCCCGGCCGAGAGCCGGATCATTCGCAGCGCGGTAGCCCACACACTGGTCAAAGACACCCGCGCCGTCCCCCGCGAAGATATCGCGGCGCAGATCCGCGCAGGCCTGCACTGCCCCGCCCTACTCCCCCTCATCGCCGCCACCCTGCGCGGGTCGGTGGTCTCCGATATATCCGGTCTCACGACCCCGGTACGCCTGATCCTCGCCGATTCCGACCGGGTCCTGCCCGCCCGGGTATACGGGCGCCGCTTTCTGCGCGAACTCCCGGAATCGGCGGACCGGATCATGATGCGCCGGGCAGGTCACGTCCCGATGCTGGAAACCCCGGAACGCGTAGCGAACCTCATCGCCGAACACATCTACGCCAGCCGCGACCATTTGCGGGCGGTGTAGTTGGATCGACCCCTCCGCGAGGGTGAGTTGGGATCGACTTCTCTGCGAACGGTGAGTTCGGGGGTGCGCCCCTTCACGAAGGGTGGGGCTGAAATTTTGGGCGGCTTCTTCGCGATGGCGAGTTGGGATGTGCCCTTCGCGAAGTGTGAGTTGAGAGGTGACCTCTCCGCGAAGGTAGGTTCGGAGGTGCCCCTTCGCGAAGGGTCGCGCTGTAATTTTGGAGCGGCTCCGCCGCTCGAGGGTGGGGCCCTATTAACCCCGGGTCTTCACTCCTCCGCTCAGTCGCTGCGCTCCCTCGCTCCGTCGCTCCAGACCCGGGGCGGGCCCCAC
>NZ_JBSFRU010000612.1:0-1258 GCF_053589395.1 Nocardia sp. NPDC003345 | reverse complement strand
ACCGAACAGGCGTTACGCACGCTCATCGAGCGCGACCGGCAAAGCTAGGTCTGCCGGAACCAGGTTCTCGGAACAGCGGTACGCCGGGCACTGGTGCCTGCCGACACGGCCGGGAAAGCTCGTCGTCGCGTGTTCGGCAGAGCGCCGTGCACGCAGCCCACCAGACGAGGAGTTGACCCGTTGACAACCACCGAACGCGATCTGACCCATCCGGCTCTGGAGCCGTTTCACCTCGCGGCGCTACCGCTACGCAACCGCCTGGCGGTCGCTCCGATGACTCGCGTATCCGCGACACCCGATGGCAGGCCGACCGCGCAGATGGTCGATTACTACCGTGAATACGCCCTGGGCGGTTTCGGTTTGATCACCACCGAGGGCATCTACACCGATTCCACCCACAGCCAGGGCTACTTCAATCAGCCGGGCCTGGTGACCGGCCGGCATGTCGAGGGTTGGCAGGCTGTGGTCGAGGCCGTCCACTCCGGCGGAGCCGCGATAACGGCACAGCTGATGCATGCGGGCGCGATCTCGCAGGGCAACTCCCGCGGTTTCGAGCCCATAGGCCCGTCGGCCGTTCGGCCGCGCGGACAGATGATGGTCGATTACGGCGGGGCGGGCGGCGTGTGGGGTGTGCCCCGGGAGATGTCGGCACGCGATATCGACGATGTGGTCGGCGGTTTCGTCGCCGCCGCCGAGAACGCGCGAGCGGCCGGCTTCGACGGTGTCGAAATCCATGGCGCGAACGGTTATCTGCTCGACCAGTTTCTCACCGACTACACCAATCAGCGCACCGACGAGTACGGAGGATCGGTGACGAACCGTATCCGGCTCACCGCCCGGGTGCTGAACGAAGTGCGCGCCGCTGTGGGCGATTTTCCGGTCGGAGTGCGACTGTCGCAGACCAAGGTCAACGACTTCACCTATCGGTGGCCCGGCGGTGAGGCCGACGCACGGGCGGTATTCGCCGCCCTGACAGCGGCCAGCTTCCTGCATATCGCGAGCGAGGGCAGGGATTTCATCGACACCGCGCGCTTTCCGAGCGGTACGACCATCACCCAGCTGGCGCGTGAGGTCTCCGACCGGCCGGTTGTGGCCAACGGTGGCATGCACGTGCTGCAGCAGGCCGCGGATGTGCTGGCCGGGGGGCATGCCGACGTACTGTCGCTGGGTCGCGGCGCGTTGGCGAATCCAGACCTGCCGCGCCGCATCCAGAATGGTGCTCCACTCGCGGCTTTCGACTACGCAATGCTGCATCCGA
>NZ_JBSFRU010000611.1:0-1283 GCF_053589395.1 Nocardia sp. NPDC003345 | reverse complement strand
CCGAGGCGGCGATCATCGCGCTGATGATCGAACGCGAATCCGGCGGCGATCCGAACGCGATCAATCTGTGGGACAGCAACGCGGCGGCCGGAATCCCCTCCAAAGGCCTCATGCAGACCATCGATCCCACCTTCAACGCACATGCGCTGCCCGGACACGGCGATATCTGGAATCCGGTGGACAACATCATCGCCGGCACCAGGTATGCCATCGACCGATACGGTTCGCTCTCCAATGTGCCCGGCGTGGTCGGCGTGGCCAACGGCACCGGCTACGTCGGATACTGAGCACCCGCCCGGCAAACGGGCGGCTCCCCGTGGCGCGGTGACACAGGACCCGTAAAGTCTTCTCACAGGAACACGAAGAAGTACCGCGGCCGAATCCGGCCGCGCGAGGAGCACAAGTGTCACTCGATCAGCCGCTCGCCCCACTGCCCCAGGAGAGCATGGGGTTCGCGTCCTCGTGGCCGGTGCGTGCCGGCGACGTGGACCCGTACAACCGCGTGCGTCTGGACGGTATCGCCCGCTACCTCCAGGACATCGCCTGGGAACACCTCCAGCAGTCCATTCTGGAACAGACCGATCCCAGCTGGATCGTCCGGCGCACGGTGATCGATGTGATCCGCCCCGTCCGCTGGCCCGACCAGGTTTACCTGCAACGCTGGTGCTCGAGTATGTCGACCCGCTGGAGCAATATGCGGGTCCGGATCACCAGTGACCGCGGCGGGCTGATCGAAACCGAAGGCTTCTGGATCAAGATCAACGAGGCGAACAACATGCCCGCCCGCATCAGCGACGCGGGTCTGGCCTACCTCGCCCAGACCACCACCGAGCAGCGCCTGCGGTGGCGCCCCTGGCTCACCGACACCACCCCCGCCGAATCCGATATCGATCTCCCGTTCCCGCTGCGCGCCACCGATATCGACCAGTACAACCACGTGAACAACGCCTGCTACTGGCAGGCGGTGGAGCAGTACTTGGTCGACTACCCGAAACTGGTCAGCGGCCCCTACCGCGCCGTGATCGAATACGTCACCCCCGTCCTGGCCCGCCAGCACATCAGCGTCCGCAGCCGGTACGAACCCGGAGGCGGGAATTTCGGACGGCCCTCGTTGCGACTGTGGTTCGTGGTCGATGGGATCACGACAACGGTTGTCCGCATCGCGCCGCTGTAATTTCGGCTGTAATTTTGGCGCCGACTCCGTCGGCGCGGGGTTCGGCCCCCGAAGCGTCTGCTGTCAGCGCTCGAGACTCGTGGCTGCGCCACATGCGCTTCGAGCGCTG
>NZ_JBSFRU010000610.1:0-1286 GCF_053589395.1 Nocardia sp. NPDC003345 | reverse complement strand
CGCGTACACACGAGCGGATCAGAAGGTTAGGGGTTCGAATCCCTTCGGGCGCACAGAGATCGACCCGCTACCAGCATCAACAGGTAGCGGGTCGATCTGCATAGAGGGGACGAGAGGGCAAGGACTTATTTTCGTCTTACATTCGAGTGATTACTTTCCTTCCGCGTACCGATCGAGCGTTGCCCGGACATCCGGCCCCCGAACCTGACGCTGGAGGTAGTGTCGCTCGGTCGTCGAGAGCTCGGTGTGGGAAAGCTGCGCCTGGGCTTGCGCCGGCCCGAGGTCGTCCCGAAACAGAGCATGGCCCGATCCCATCGCGGACCGGGCGATGTTTCGTAGCGGGCTACGGTTGCCGAACCCAGCCTTGCGCGACGTCTGCCAGGTTCCACCACGACACGTACTGCTCATCCACGCTGTCCAACGACCACGCAGACGACAGCCGATCGAAGAACGCATCGTCGCCGGTCTTGCCGCACTTCGACTCGCCCATGAACACCAGGCGCCGGCCACCACGCGACTCGAAAAGCTCCAACGCCTCAGACGCCATCGTGTTGCCCCAGCCGGGCGGCCAGCACAGGAACAACACCGACTCCTCGTCCAGCTCGGCGGCGAACTCCTCCACACCACCCACCGGGAGCCACACCACCGGCTGCCCTGGTGTGTCCGGGAACGAAGGATTCGCGGAGGTATCCGGCGGCTCGTAGTCGAACGCTCGCACCGTCACACCCTGCCCGTCGAGCAGCCGCGCCCAATATCCACGACCGGCACCCAACTCGACCACCGTGCGCCCACCCGCGAACGTCTTCAACCACTCGAGCGTGCCGGGAGAAGGGATCGCGTAGGCATAGGCAGCCTGGAGAATCGTCTGCACGAACCCGAGCCGAACACTGCCCTTCGCGCTTCCACCGTTGACCACCAGTCGCTCACCATCGGCTCCGACGGACGGGCCGACGATCTCCCAATACGGATTGCCGAACTCTGTCGCACCCCCGGTCATGAAGTTCACGAAACGCAGATCGAACGCCGCGTCAGCTTCCGGGTTCCCGGTGCCCGACAGCATCGGCGCCGTATCCAGATACTCCGCGACCTTCGGATACTCCGCCGCCAACCGTGGCCCGTCATCCAGCAGCGCGGCCAGTTCGGTTCGACGTTCAGGCGTCAGCACGAGCCCAGTCATGCACTCGATTCTTCCGCCGCACATCACGTTCCGCGAGTGGTTGCCGAATTTCGCCATACAGGATCAAGAGGCGCCGGCGCTGCGCGCCGCCGCCGACGCTGCGACAAGC
>NZ_JBSFRU010000609.1:0-1291 GCF_053589395.1 Nocardia sp. NPDC003345 | reverse complement strand
GTGTGAGGGGCCCTCACACCGCGGCGACCGGCAGCAACTCCCGGGTCCGGGTGGTGCGTGCGACCACCCGGCCCGCCTTGATCACATAGCGGCGGTCCGGCCGGTCCAGCAGCGCGTCGGCGACCCGCCGGGTATCCAGGACCACCAGATCCGCCGTCGCGCCCACCCGCAGCCCGTAGCTGTCGGCGATACCGATCACCGCGGCGGCCTCGTAGGTCGCCATACCGAGGACCCGGGTGAGATCGGCGGGACCGGCCAGATGCGAGGTCTGCGCCAGGAACAGGCCGATATCGAGGAGATCGGCGTTCCCGTACGGGGTGAAGGCGTTGCGGATGTTGTTGGACGAGTACGCGGTCCGCACTCCGGCGTCCCACAGTTCGCGAACCGGCGCGATACCGCGGCGGATATTCGAGGCATCGGAGCGGCCGCCGAGAAACATATCCGTGGCGGGCAGCGGCACCACCGCGACCCCGGCCTCGGCGAGCAGGCCCAGCACCCGCCGCCGGTCTCCGGGTTCGCGGGCCGCCAGCGAGGTCGCGTGCCCGATGGTGACCCGGCCGCCCATCCCGGTACGGGCGGTGACCTCGGCGATGTAGTCGGCCAGGGCGAAACGGGGATCGCCGATATCGTCGGCGAAATCGGCGTGCAGATCCACCGGTACCCCGAATTCGGCGGCCAGGTCGAAGACCAGGTCGATATGGCGGCGGCATTCGGCGGGCGAATCCTCGTTGTAGGTGCAGCCGCCGATCACATCGGCGCCGTCGGCCAGACCCTCCCGCAGCAGCGCCAGGGTCCCGGGCGCGCGGAAGATCCCTTCCTGCGGGAACGCGACGATCTGCAGATCGATCCGGCCACGGAACTCCGCCCGCAACTCCAGCAGGGTGTGCACGCCGAGCAGTCCGACGATCGGGTCCACATCGGGATGGGCCCGGATGGCCGTGGTGCCGTTGCCGATCGCCTGTTCCAGGACCCGGCGCGCACGGTCCCGGATGGAATCCGCGGTGAACTCGCGTTTCAGGTCGGCGGTGATCGCGATGGCCCGGGCGAGGGTGCCGTCGTCGTTCGCGCGTTCGCGGTCGAGCAGGGCCTTGTCCAGGTGCACATGCGATTCCACCAGGCCGGGGATCACCACCCGCCCGGCGCAGTCGATCTCGGTGGCGGCCGGGGCCGCGATATCCGGCTCGATCGCGGTGATGACGCCGCCGCGCACCGCGATATCGACCGGGGCGGTGTCGTCGTCGATCCGGGCGCGGCGCAGCAGCAGATCGGTGAGATCCGGCGCGGTGACCGG
>NZ_JBSFRU010000608.1:0-1332 GCF_053589395.1 Nocardia sp. NPDC003345 | reverse complement strand
ATTCCGATGTGGCTGCCCACCGGACCGGCCCGCGTCAGGCTCCGGACGCGGCGACGAGGGTGGACACGATCTCGGCGAGCGGCACCTGCCGCTGATCCCCGGTGCTCATATCCTTCAACCCGATGGTCTCCTCGGCCAGATCACGATCACCGAGGATCAGGGTGAACCGCGCACCGGAGCGGTCGGCGGCCTTCATGGCCCCCTTCACGCCCCGGTCGCCGTACACCAGGTCCACGCGCACACCCGCGGCGCGCAGCTCGCCCGCCAGCACCACGAGCCGCTGTTTCGCGGCGTCGCCCAGCGGGACCCCGAACACCTCACAGCGCGCCGGATCGCCCGCGGTGACACCTTCGGCGGCCAATGCCAGGACCGTGCGGTCCACTCCGAGACCGAACCCGATACCGGACAGCTCCTGTCCGCCCAATTCCGCCATCAGGCCGTCGTAGCGGCCGCCGCCACCGATCCCGGACTGCGCGCCCAGACCGTCGTGCACGAATTCGAAGGTGGTCTTCGTGTAGTAATCCAGTCCGCGCACCATCCGGGGGTTGAGGACGTAGGGCACGCCGAGCGCGTCCAGGTGGGCCAGCACCTGATCGAAGTGGGCCTTCGCGGATTCGGACAGGTGATCGACCATCAGCGGAGCGCCGGCGGTCATCGCCCGCACCTCGGGACGTTTGTCGTCGAGCACGCGCAGCGGATTGATCTCGGCCCGGCGGCGCGTCTCGGCGTCCAGCTCCAGGCCGAACAGGAAGTCCTGGAGCCGTTCGCGGTACTGCGGCCGGCAGGTCTCGTCGCCCAGGGAAGTGATCTCGAGCCGGAACCCGGTCAGGCCCAGACCCCGGAACCCGGCGTCGGCGATCGCGATCACCTCGGCGTCCAGGGCCGGGTCGTCGACCCCGATGGCTTCCACGCCCACCTGCTGCAACTGCCGGTAGCGGCCCTTCTGCGGCCGTTCGTAGCGGAAGAAGGGCCCGGCGTAGCTCAGTTTGACCGGCAGCTGGCCGCGATCGAGCCCGTGCTCGATCACCGCGCGCATCACCCCGGCGGTGCCCTCCGGGCGCAGCGTGACACTCCGATCGCTGCGATCGGAGAAGGTGAACATCTCCTTGCTCACGACATCGGTGGACTCACCGACACCCCGGGCGAACAGTTCGGTGTCCTCGAAGACCGGCAGCTCGATATGCCCGTACCCGGCGAGACGGGCGGCGCGGAGCAGGCCGTCGCGTACCGCGACGAACTCGGCCGAACCGGGCGGGACATAAACCAACGCGCAGGTCATATCGCGCGAAACCGGTCCGATAGGGTGTGGTAACCATGCCACCCGTACCGCCG
>NZ_JBSFRU010000607.1:0-1354 GCF_053589395.1 Nocardia sp. NPDC003345 | reverse complement strand
CGAACAGGCCCTCGCGTTCCAGCAGCCGCCGGACCCGGAGGATGGGATCGCGCCCGGCCCATTCCTCGAGTTCCGCGGCGGCCCGGTAGCGGGTGGGATCGTCGGCGGTGGTGTGCGGCCCCATCCGGTAGGTGATGGCCTCGATGAAGGAGGGCCCGCCGCCGGTGCGGGCGCGTTCGGCGGCCTGCCTGGTGACCGCGAGAACCGCCAGCACATCGTTACCGTCCACCCGGACCGCGGGAATCCCGTGGCCGATCGCGCGGTGGGCGATGGGTGTCGCGCTCTGCAGGCCGACGGGTTCGCTGATGGCCCAGTGGTTGTTCTGGCAGAAGAACACCACGGGTGTGCTCCACGACGCCGCGAAGGTAAGGGCTTCGGCGATATCGCCCTGGCTGGTGGCGCCGTCGCCGAAGTAGACGACGGTCGCGATCTCGGCGCCGTCGAGCTGGGCGCCGTAGGCGTAGCCGGTGGCGTGCAGGCCCTGGGCGCCCACCACGATCGCCGGGTTGGTCATATTGACGGCCGCCGGGTCCCAGGAGGAATGGGCGACCCCGCGCCACATCGCCGCCGCGGCGCCGGGCAGGACCCCGCGGCAGTAGGCGACCGCGGTTTCGCGATAACTGCAGAACACGTAGTCGTCGGGCCGCAACGCGTGCGCGGACCCGACCTGGGCGGCTTCCTGCCCCTGGAACGGCGCCCACAGCCCCAGCTGCCCCTGCCGGGCCAGAGCCACGGCCTCGATATCGATCCGCCGGGTGACCACCAGGTCGGCGTAGAGCTCCCACAGTTCTTCCGGTCCGATATCGGCGACCAGCGCACGATATTCGGGGTTGTGCACCCGGGCGCCGTCGGGCTGGATCAACTGCACCGGATACTCGGTTGTGCCGGGCATCGGCCTCGCCTCCTCACGCGGGTCACGCGCTGATGTGGCCTGTAACACAAGCATCCACCTTTATGCGAACTGCGCAAGTCTCGATCTGAGCACCGTGCACAATGCACGCTTTCGCCCACCAAAGGGCTGCCATACTGCGTCATATGACCAATCAAGAGCCGGTCGAGGCGACACTCGACGCGACGGACGCCCGGATGCTGCTGGAACTGACCGCCAACCCCCGCGCCACCGGGGTGGAGATCGCCGCGCGGCTCGGTCTCTCACGCAACACCGTGCAGGCCCGGCTGGCGCGCTGGGAAGCGACCGGAGCGCTGGCCGGGTTCGAGCGACGCGTGCACCCGCGTGCCCTCGGTTACCGGCTGTCGGCCTTCGTCGCGGTGGTGGTCGACCAGCACCGCCTCGACGCGGTGGTCGACGAACTGGCCGAGGTCGCCGAGGTGACCGAGGTATGCGGAATGACCG
>NZ_JBSFRU010000606.1:0-1355 GCF_053589395.1 Nocardia sp. NPDC003345 | reverse complement strand
TAGCGGAGCAGCCCGTACCCGACGCCCTTGTCCGGAACCGCCAGCAACTGCTCTTTGACCAGCTTGAGCGCGGCACCCATCTCGGGTCCACCGGCCAGCGCGGCCTCGATATCGACCCCCGCCGGCTCGAACCGCACCGGGAACAACGCCGTGAACCAGCCCACCGTCCGCGACAGATCCGCACCCGGCGCCAGCTCTTCCTCACGACCATGACCCTCTAGCCGGATCAGCAACGGATCATCGGCAGCCACACCCGGCACCCGCCGCGCCCGCCACGCCGCGGTCGCCAACACCAACGCCGTCAGCAGACCATCGTTGACACCACCGTGGAACAACGCCGGCACCGTGGTCAACAGCGCCTGCGTCACCTCCGGCGAAACCTCCACCGAATGCACCTCGACGACGCCGTGGGTATCCACCGACGGATCGATCCGGCGCTCGGTCAGCGAAGGGTCGTCGGTACCGGCGACGGTCCGCCAGTACTCCAGCTCCGCGCGGCGATCCGCGCTGTGCGCGTTGTTCTCCAGTTCGTGCGCCCAGGTCCGCATGGACGTGACCGGCGCCGGCAGTTCGGGAGCCTGCCCGGCGCTGTGCGCGACCGCGGACACCACGAAATCGGGCACCAGCACACGCCACGACACACCGTCGACCGCGAGGTGATGCGCGACGACGACCAGATACCCGTGCCGGTTATCGATACGGTCACCGGTATCGGGTTCGAGCCAGACGAACCGGACCACCACGCCCGCTTCGGGGTCGAGCCGGTCCAGCGCGGTATCGACCGCGGCCGACGCGATCGCGTTCAGTTCTTCCGCACCGGCCGAGCTGTCGAACACGGTGTGATCGATCAGCGAATCCACATCGACACTGCCCTGTTCGGTCGTCTCCACGACCCAGCTGCCGTCCGCGGAATACAGCCGTGACCGCAGCATGTCGTGGCGGTCGATCACCGGAGCCACGACCGCGGCAATCGCTTCGCGGTCCACGCCTTCGGGTAGATCCAAGGTGATCAGCTGGTGGAACCGTCCGAACGAGCCCGGCCGCTCCGCCATGAACCGCACGATCGGCGTCAACGGCATCGAACCGACACCACCACCGGCCAACTCCACCAACACCCGCGGCGCCGACTCCGCATCCGCCGACTCCGCCACCGACGCCAACCCGGCAACAGTGCGCTGCTCGAACACATGACGCGGCGTGAACACCACACCACGCGACTTCGCCCGCGACACCAACTGAATCGAAACAATACTGTCGCCACCGAGCGCGAAGAACGAATCATCCACACCCACCCGGTCCACACCCAGAACCTCGGCGAACACCTCCGCGATGATCTGCTCCACCGCGGTACGCGG
>NZ_JBSFRU010000605.1:0-1358 GCF_053589395.1 Nocardia sp. NPDC003345 | reverse complement strand
CCGGGGTCGGCGCGGGCACCGGGGCGGGCTCGACCACTTCGGCGTCCAGGACGTCGGGCGCGGCGGGCGTTTCCGCCTCCACCACCGGCGCGGCGGCGGTCTCGTCCTTGGCCGGGCGGCCGATCAGGCCGTTCACCCGGCCCAGCACCTCTTCGGCCCGGACGCTGGCGTCCTTGTAGAAGCTCTCGACACGCCCGACCTGCTCGTCGACCAGGTGGTTGGTACGCAGCCGGTCGACGGTCTCCTCACCGCGCACGGCGAGGTCGGCGTAGAGGTCGAGCACCTGGCGGTAGTACTGCTCGGCGAGCCGGCGCAACTCCTCGGTGGTGAACTTCTCCCGCAGTTCGGCGAGATCCTCGGGCAGTTCGGAGGGCAGTTCCGACAGCCGGGTGCGGATCTGCTCGAACTGGGTCTGCACATCGGCAGGCAACCCGGCGAAGCGTTCACGGGCCGTATCGACCCGGCCGTTGACATCGGTGGCGCGTTCCCGGACCTGCGTCACCGCATCCACGACCGCGGCGTACACGGCGTCCGTGGCACCGACAGTGGCGAACAACGGCTTAGCGGTGGTGTTCTTCTCGGTCATTTATATCGCTCTCCTGGCGTGGAGCATCGGTCGTCGGGTGTGGAACAACGCTGTCCCGAATGAGCGTTTCGTCCGGCCCGTTCTCCCGGCGGAACGACTCGTATATGTCCAGGAGCACCTGCTTCTGCCGCTCGCTGATCGCGGGATCGGCCAGCAGGGCGTCCCGGACGGGACTGTGCGCCCGCTGCTCGAGAAAGCCGGCACGCACGTACAACACCTCCGAAGAGACCCGCAGCGCCTTGGCGATCTGCGTGAGCACTTCGGCCGAGGGGTTCCGCAATCCGCGCTCGATCTGACTGAGATACGGGTTGCTGACCCCCGCCAGCTGGGCGAGCTGGCGCAGCGAGACCTGCGCGGCCTCGCGCTGCGCCCTGATGAAGCCGCCGATATCCTGCGCCGCGTTGACAACGCGGGCCGCCTTGTCGCCGGCGCCGGCCGACATTGCCGGATCGTCGGTGCGCCGGCCGGAAACCTCGGGCTGGTCTGCCATCACTCACCTTCTGGCGTCGTACGAACGCAACGATAGAACAGGGTGCTAGCTATTGCAAGCACTCTTGTTAGCAGGGGTTGATACCGCGTTTCGGCGGACTCAGCCACCGAACATCAGATGCGACACCGTGTAGATCATCAGACCGGCCAGGCTCCCGACCACGGTGCCGTTGATCCGGATGAACTGCAGATCGCGGCCCACCTGCACCTCGATCTTCTTACTGGCCTCCTCCGCGTCCCAGCGGGCGACGGTATCGGTCACGATGGTGGCGATCTCGTCGGC
>NZ_JBSFRU010000604.1:0-1379 GCF_053589395.1 Nocardia sp. NPDC003345 | reverse complement strand
GTGGCGTTGGCCCACGTCAGCGGCTCCTCGAGCGAGGACGAGAACACCACTTTGGATGCTTGCGTGAGCTCGTCGACGGACGCTTCTTCTTCGGGCCTGAACTCGTCCTGGCCACTCGGGACCTCCCCGGCGGCGAAGCCCGACATCTGGCGGTAGGTGTTCGTTCCCATCAGGTAGGTGACCTCGGGCTGCGCACCGAGCCACGCGAGGTACTCCGGGCCCTCGAGGCCCCAGAACCCGGGCCACCCCTCACCCGACGCGTAGCCGTCGAGAGAGGTGATGAAATCAACGAGAAGCTCCGGCATGACGATGTCCTTTCGCGAGGTGTCAGGAGTTCCGACCGGCCGGGGGCGACAAACTCATCGGTCGCGGGAGCGCGGTGCCCCGGCCACGCAGCAGGCGGCGGATCTCTTCGTCCGGATACGGAATGCCGCGGCTCTCCCGCTGGAACGACCGTATGAACGCGGACATCTCCGCGGCGATCGGCGCATGCCCGGTGAGCACCGCGGCGGCTTCATCCGGGACGCCCGTCGGCGGCCGGCCCTCGGCGAGGGCGCGCACCATGTCGGCGCGGTCGTCCCCCGCGAGCCCGTACAACGCGGTTAGCAGCCAGTTCACCAGGTAGGCGGCGGTGTAGCCGCGGTCGAAGCTCTGGTGCCGGCCGAAGAACGCGGCCTCGTCCCGTGCGAGGTCGAATCCGGACGAGAGCGCGAGGCCGTAGTCGCCGAAGTAGAGGCGGTGACCGTCGGTCAGGATGTTTCCGAAATGCGTGTCGAGGTGCAGCAGTCCACGCCCGTTCATGAACGTGACACCGGCGGCCAGTTCCCGCGCCACCACGGCGCAGGCCCGGCCGGTGGCCTCCTCGCCCGCCGCGATCCGGTCGTTCAGCCACTCGTGCAGGTTCTGCGGGAGATATTCCGAGAACAACGCGATGCTCGCCGACGAATCCAGGAGGCCCTCGATCCGGTGGCGTACCCGGGGATGGCCGTCCCAGTAGGCGACAGCACGGTCGATATCGGCCAACTCCTCCGGCAACGGCGTCGTATCCGGCAGCACCCGCCAGTGGTACATCAGCGGGAAACCCTCGTATTCGGCGGCCAGCACCCAGTTCGTCGTCATGGTGTGCACGGCGAGCTCACGCCAGGCCCCGAAACCGGGTGCGCCGATCAGGCCGACGCCGTACTGGGAGCAGAGGGGCAGTTCGAACAGGTTGGCCGTGGATCGGGCGTACTCCGGCCGCCGTTCCAGGTCGGTCAGGGGTACCCGCTTCACGAAGACCGGAGCTCCGGCGACCTTCAGCAGCGCCGCCTTCCCGCCGATTCCGGCGCCCATCGGCCTGGACGCGTCCACGAGCTCATTCAGCGCGTGATCGCTGTACA
>NZ_JBSFRU010000603.1:0-1393 GCF_053589395.1 Nocardia sp. NPDC003345 | reverse complement strand
GTATGAGACAGCATAGCGGTATCGGCGTCCTGGACAAAGCGGTGGCAGTGTTGTACGCGGTCGCCGAACGGCCCTGCGGTCTCAACGAGCTCTGCGAGCGCACCGGCCTGCCCCGCGCCACCGCGCACCGGCTGGCCGTAGGTCTGGAAACACACCGGCTGCTGGCCCGGGACGGATCCGGGGCCTGGCGGCCCGGTCCCGCCCTCGCCGAACTCGCGGCCGGCGCGGCAGATCCCCTGCTCGAGGCCGCCACCACCATTCTGCCGCGGCTCCGTGAGATCACCGGCGAGAGTGTCCAGCTGTACTGCCGCGAGGGTAAGGAACGCGTCTGCGTCGCCGCCCTGGAACCACCCGCCGGCCTACGCGACACCGTCCCCATCGGCTCCCGTCTACCGCTCACCGCCGGATCCGCGGCCAAGGTCCTGGTCGCCTGGGGCGATTCCGACCTCCAGCGCGCGGTCCTCACCGACGCGGCCTTCACCGAACGCACCCTCGCCGAGGTACGCAAACGCGGCTGGGCACAGAGCGCCGGAGAACGCGCGGCGGGGGTCGCGAGCGTATCCGCTCCCGTCCGCGACCAGCAGGGCGCCGTGGTCGCCGCGATCTCGGTATCCGGCCCGATCGATCGGATGGGCCGCCGACCCGGCGCCCGCTGGGCCGCCGACCTGGTCGCGGCCGCCGATGCCCTGCACCGCAGACTCTGAACGCGCCCGCACCGCCACTGCCCCGGCGGCCGGTATCAGCGGCTCCCGGCGGCGGGCGGTCGCCGTCACTTATGGTGACCGAATGGGAGTGAACCAACGGTCGCAGATCGTGATGACCGACACCGAGATCGCCGAATTCCTCGGCCGGAGCCGCGTGGCCACCCTGGCCTCACTCGGCGCCAACGGAAAACCGCACCTCACCGCCATGTGGTACGCGCTGATCGCCGATCCGGACAACCCCGGCGCCATCCCCGAACTCTGGTTCGAGACGAAGGGCAAATCCCAGAAGGCCGTGAACCTGCGCCGCGACCCCACCATCACCTGCATGGTCGAAGCCGGCGACACCTACGACACCCTGCGCGGAGTCGCCATCGAGGGTCGCGCCGAGATCATCGACGACCCCGAGAAACTATTCGCCGTCGGCGTCAGCGTCTGGGAACGCTACACCGGCCCCTACACCGACGATATGCGCGAATACGTCGAAGGCATGCTCAACAAACGTGTCGCGGTCCGCGTCGTCCCCGACCGCATCCGCAGCTGGGACCACCGCAAACTCGGCCTCCCCGCCATGCCCTTGGGCGGCTCCACGGCTGAGTTCTTGGCGCGCTGACGCGCGCGGGGTTTCGGCCCCCTTGGTCCCTGCTTTCCGCCCTCGAGACTCGCGGCTGCGCCGCCTCGCTTCGAGGGCG
>NZ_JBSFRU010000602.1:0-1417 GCF_053589395.1 Nocardia sp. NPDC003345 | reverse complement strand
CGACGCCGCGACCCGTCGGCACGATGATGGCGGTTTCCCGAGCCGGCGCGGTCGCCGGCAGTATCTCGGGCGGCTGTGTGGACAGCGACGCCTTCCACACCGCCGTCGAGGTCCTGGAAACCGGTGCGGCGACCATCCGCCGGTACGCCGTCGACAGCGAATCGGCCGCCCTCATGTGTGGCGGTTCGGTCGATGTCCTGATCCGGCGTGTGGGCCCCGGCGACCGCTCCGGTCTCGCGCTGATCCGGGAGCAACTGGCGGCCGCGGCGCCGGTAGCCGTCGCCACCGTCGTCTCCGAGGGTCCGCACCTCGGCGAGACCATGGTCGTGTCCGGCACCGCGCGGGCCGGGAGCTGCGGTGACCCGCGCCTCGACGCCGAGGTGGCCACCCGGGCCGTCCGCCAGATCGAGACCGGTACGGTGACCACCGTGCGTCTCGGAACGTCCGGGGATTGCGCCGGTGACGAGGTAGCAGTGCAGATCTCCTCGATCGCCCGCCCGCCGCGGTTGCTGGGTGTTCGGCGCCGTCGATTTCGCGCACGCGCTCGTCCGGGCGGCCAAGCTACTGGGTTACTCGGTGACCGTATGCGACGCCCGCCCGGTTTTCGCGACATCCGAACGTTTCCCCGACGCCGACGACGTGGTGGCCGGATGGCCGCAGGACTATCTGGAACAGCAGACGATCACACCGTCGACCGCCATCTGCGTGCTCACCCACGATCCGCGATTCGATGTACCGGTCCTCGAGATCGCATTGCGGTCGAGTGCCGGTTTCGTGGGCGCCATGGGCAGCCGCCGGACCCACGACGACCGGATGGCCCGCCTGCGGGCCATCGGATTGACCGAATCCGAACTCGGCCGCCTCTCCTCCCCGATCGGTCTCGACCTCGGGGCCGCCACCGCGGAGGAAACGGCCGTATCCATTCTCGCCGAGGTCATCGCGCTGCGCCGCGGCGGCAGCGGAGCCCGGCTGGCGCAGGCGGTGGGCCCGATCCATCCACCGGAGCCGGCCGGCCCGGGCAGCCCGCGCCGGCCCGTCGCGGCGATCGAGTCCCCCGCCCCGCCCGGCCGCCATGCCGCATGAAATCTCTCAGCCCGCGACCGGGGTGTAGGTACTCGCGTCGCTGACGAACTCGGGATTTCCGTACACCGCCAGCCGCCGGCCGACGAGCCCGGTCAGATACCGGTCGAGGGCCGGGCGTAACCACGAGATCCGGTACGCGCCCGTGACCGCCCCCAAGCGACCGAGAACGAACGGCGCCGTGACGGCGATCCGCAAGAAGTCGGCCGCGACCATGGGTACCCCCATACCGCGGGCGATTCCGAGGTCGCCCCGGCAGAACGCGAGGATGAAACCGCCTTTGCTGTAACTACGCTCGACCGCGTCGGCGATCCGGTCGAAACGGCTGCGGCCCGGC
>NZ_JBSFRU010000601.1:0-1418 GCF_053589395.1 Nocardia sp. NPDC003345 | reverse complement strand
GAGAGGCGTTCCGCGGCGCGCCCGTAGTGCAGGGTCTCGGCGACGGCGACGAAGCTCTCCAGCTGGTTCAAGGTAAACACCGATTCATAATAGGTATCGCTAGATGCAGAAACAGTGTTGGACAGGTATCGCTGCGGGTTCTTACGGTGGTCGCAGTCACACAGGCACAGCCGTCATCCGCAGGAGGAGAACCCGATGCCCGCCTTCACCCCGACCGAACTCGCTCGGCAGCTCGGCTCCGGTCTGCTGTCGTTCCCGGTCACCCATTTCACCGGGGATCTGGAGTTCGACGAGGCCGCCTACCGGGACAACATCATCCGCCTGGGAAAGTACGAGGTAGCGGGCCTGTTCGCCGCGGGCGGCACCGGTGAGTTCTTCTCCCTGACCCCGCCCGAGGTCGGCCGGGTGGTGCGGGCCGCCGTCGAGAGCGCGCCGCAGGGCACCCCGATCCTCGCACCGGCCGGATACGGCACCGCGCAGGCGGTCGAGATGGCCCGCGACGCGGAGGCGGCCGGAGCCGACGGCCTGCTGCTGTTCCCGCCCTACCTCACCGAGGCCTCGCCCGGCGGGCTCGCCGACCATGTGCGCGCGGTCTGCGCGGCCACCTCGCTGAGCGTGGTGGTCTACGCGCGGGCCAATGCGAAGTACACCCCCGAGACACTGTCCGAACTCGCGGATACCTGCCCCAACCTGATCGGATACAAGGACGGTTTCGGCGACCTGGAATCCATCACCCGGATTCACTCGCGTCTCGGCGACCGCTTCGTCTACATCGGCGGGCTGCCCACGGCGGAGACCTTCGCACTGCCGTATCTGGAGCTGGGGGTCACCACCTACAGCTCGGCGATCTTCAACTTCCTGCCCGAGTTCGCGCTCACCTTCTACGACGCGGTGCGGGCCGGGGATCGGCCCACCGTGCGTCGCCTGCTCGACGAAATCGTGCTGCCCTACACCGCGATCCGCGATCGGAAGGCCGGCTACGCGGTCAGCATCGTGAAAGCCGGAATGCGCCTGACCGGCCACGATGCCGGTCCGGTACGCCCACCGCTGACCGACCTGGACGAGGCCGAGACGACAATGTTGTCCGACGTGGTCGAGAAGTCGCGCTCCGTCACCCGCTGAGCCCGGCTCGTCATACCGCCACGACACTGCAGAAGGAGAACCCCGTGTCCGATCGCTCGCTGCCCCAACCGGCAGGCGCCATGATCCTCGGAGCCGAGCCCGTACCGGGCGAGGGCGAGGAGGTGCGGTCCACCGATCCCCGCACCGGGGCGCCGCTCGGCCCCGCCTACCGGGCGGCCTCGGCCGAGCAGATCGACCGGGCCTGCGAACTGGCCGAACAGGCGTTCGCGGAGTTCCGGGCGACCACCGCGCAGCAGCGGGCCGGATTCCTGGAACGGGTCGCCGGACTGCTCGAC
>NZ_JBSFRU010000600.1:0-1447 GCF_053589395.1 Nocardia sp. NPDC003345 | reverse complement strand
CGAAGCGCATGTGGCGAAGCCACGAGTCTCGAGCGCTGACAGCAGACGCTCAGGGGGCCGAACCCCGCGCGGCGAAGCCGCGCCAATAAACACAGGAGTTATTTCGTGCGCGATATGGTCGAGATCGGAATGGGTAGGACGGCTCGCCGGACCTACGAACTGGACGATGTCGATATCGTTCCCTCGCGCCGCACCCGGTCGGCGAGCCAGGTGTCGCTGTCCTGGCAGCTCGACGCCTACCGATTCGATATCCCCTTCCTCACCCATCCCACCGACGCGCTGGTCTCGCCCGAGTTCGCCATCGAGGTGGGCCGGCTGGGCGGGCTCGGGGTCATCAACGGTGAGGGCTTGTGGGCCCGGCACTCCGATGTCGCGGCCAAGATCGATCAGTTGCTCGAACTCGCCGACAAGGGCAGCTACCAGCGCGCGGTCGCCTTCTTACAGGAACTGCATGCCGCCCCCATGCAACCGGACCTGCTGGCCGCCGCGGTCGCGCAGGTGCGCGCCGGGGGTGTCACCGTGGCCGTGCGGGTGAGCCCGCAGAACGCGCAGGCGCTCACTCCCGGCCTGGTGCAGGCGGGTGTCGACCTGCTGGTGGTGCAGGGCACCATCATCTCCGCCGAACACGTGAGTGCCGGCGAACCGCTGAATCTCAAGACCTTCATCGCCGAACTCGATGTCCCGGTCGTCGCCGGCGGGGTCAGTGACCACCGCACGGCGCTGCATCTCATGCGCACCGGCGCGGCCGGGGTCATCGTCGGTTACGGTTCCCAGCCCGGGGCCACCACCACCGGAGAGGTGCTGGGTATCGGGGTGCCGATGGCGACCGCGATCGCGGATGCCGCGGCGGCCCGGCGCGACTATCTCGACGAGACCGGCGGCCGCTACGTCCACGTCATCGCCGACGGCGATATCAATTCGTCCGGCCACCTCGCCAAGGCGATCGCCTGCGGCGCCGACGCCGCCATGCTCGGCGCACCCTTGGCCTTGTCCGCCGAGGCTCCCGGCCGCGGCTGGTACTGGCCGTCGGCCGCCGCACATCCCTCGGTACCGCGCGGTTCGCTGCTGTCCCTGGATCAGCCGTGGGATCTGGCCGACGAACTGGGCCTGGGCCCGGCCCCCGCGGCGACGGTCCGGCCGAGCCTGGAACAGGTCCTCACCGGCCCGTCCGACGACCCGTTCGGTTCGCTGAACCTGGTCGGCGGGTTGCGGCGCTCGATGGCCAAGGCGGGCTACTCCGATCTCAAGGAATTCCAGAAGGTGGGGCTCAGCGTCCGTGCTTGACAATTCGGAGGTGTACTCCTCGTGAAGAGGTGGGGGTGGATCGACCCCTTCGCGAATGGGTGAGTTCGAGTTCGAGGGTGTCCCTCCGCGAAGGGTGGGTTTGGATCGACCCCTTCGCGAAGGGTGGGGCTGTAATTTTGGAGCGGCTCCGCCGCTCGAGGGT
>NZ_JBSFRU010000599.1:0-1448 GCF_053589395.1 Nocardia sp. NPDC003345 | reverse complement strand
TGCTGGTCTGCGGTGTGCTCTTCGACGGTGCCCGCCAGTTCCCCGGACCCGCGGCCCTGTTCCCGGTGGGTGCGGCGGTGGCGTTGATCGTCGCCGGTATGCGGACCGAGAACGCCACCCGGCCGGTGGTGAGCCGGCTGCTCGCGACCCGGCCGATGGTCGAGCTCGGCGCGGTCGCCTATTCGCTGTACCTGTGGCACTGGCCGCTGCTCATCTACTACCTGGTCCAGACCGGGAAACCGCATGCCGGGCTGGAGGGCGGTCTGCTGGTGCTCTCCGTCTCCCTGGTACTGGCGGTGGTCACCAACAAGTTCATCGAGAACCCGCTGCGTATCCGTTCCGGTGCGACCCTGGTGGCGCCGCTGTGGCGCCGCCGGGTCCCGGGTGTCGCGGTGAGCGTGGTCGGCGTGCTCGTCCTGGGGGCCTGTGTCTCCTGGCAGGTGGTGGTGGCACGGACCCCGTCGGAGCCGGTGGAGGCACTACCGGTCAACGAATATCCCGGCGCCGAGGCCTTGTTCGCCGGAGCTGCGGTCCCGGCCGCGAAACTGCGGCCCTCGATCCTGGAAGCGTCCAACGATCTGCCCGCCCCCACGCGGGACGGCTGTATCTCCGACTGGTTCAACAAGGAAGTGGTCACCTGCACCTACGGTGATCCCAACGGGTCGCGCACCATAGCCATGGTGGGCAACTCCCATGCCGAGCACTGGATGCCGGCGATGGACGCGCTGGCCCAGGTCCACGACATCAAAGTGGTCGTCTACCTGAAGATGGGCTGCTCGCTCAATATCCGCGACGACGCGCAGTACCGGGGCCTGGATATCTCCGATTGCCGCGACTGGTCGCGTCAGGTGATCGATATCCTGTCCGCCGATCCGCCGGACTGGGTGTTCACCACCGCGACCGCGCCGATCTGGCCCAGCGGCGGCGATGTGGTGCCCGCCGAGTACCTCGATGTATGGGCCGCGCTGGCCGAACGCAACCTGCCGGTGCTGGCGATCCGCGATACGCCCTGGCTGCGCAGCCCGGAAGGTATCCGGTACAGCGCGGTGGACTGCCTGGCCGCCGGCGGCGACAGCGTGACCTGCGGTATGCCGCGCACGGCCGCACTGGCCCCCGTCAACCCCGCACTGGTGCACGCCGCCGCGTTCCCCAATATGCGCCTGCTGGACCTCACCGATTCGGTATGCGGTCCCGATATCTGCCGGGCCGTCGAGGGGAATGTGCTGGTCTACCACGATGAACACCATTTGAGCGCGAGCTACGCCCGCACCCTGGCCCCCGAGCTCGAACGGCAGATCGGCACGGCCACCGGCTGGTGGGAGACCCCGCAGCCCGCCGGGGCGTAACCGTCCACCGCCGCCGGGTGGGACGAGAACGGCCGGGCCCGGCCGTTGTTTGAGGTTGTAGACCGATGCCGCGTCGGAGGCCGGGGACGTCCAGCGTTTCGG
>NZ_JBSFRU010000598.1:0-1453 GCF_053589395.1 Nocardia sp. NPDC003345 | reverse complement strand
GTTCGTCGTACTGGACGCACTGCCGTTGAATATCAACGGCAAGCTCGACCGTAAGGCGTTGCCGGAGCCGGAGTTCGAGGCTTCGGTGTTCCGGGCGCCCTCGACGCCGATCGAGGAGATCGTGGCGGGTATCTTCGCCGAGGTCCTCGGGGTCGAGCGGGTCGGCGCGGACGACGACTTCTTCGCCCTCGGCGGTAACTCGCTGGTGGCGACGCAGGTCGCGGCCCGCCTGGGCAAAGCCCTGGACACCACGGTCGCGGTGCGGACGCTGTTCGAGGCGTCCACGGTGGCCGGACTGGCCGTCCGGGTGGAACAGCAGGCGGGTGCCGGTGGGCGTACCGCCCTGGTACCGCAGCCGCGTCCGGAGCGGGTGCTGGTGACCGGCGAATCCGTGGTCGCCGCGCCGCTGTCGCTGGCGCAGCAGCGGATGTGGTTCCTCAACCGGTTCGACGGTGCCTCGGCGGCGTACAACATTCCGCTGGCGATCCGGCTGTCCGGTGCGCTGGACGTGGACGCGCTGCAAGCGGCCGCGGCCGATCTCGTCGTGCGGCACGAGGTGCTGCGCACGGTGTACCCGGAGACGGAGTCGGGTCCGGTGCAGGTCGTGCTCCCCGCCGGGCAGGCGACACCGGAACTGCAGGTGCGGACCGTGCCGTCCGGCGAGCTGACCGCGGTGGTGACGGAACTGGCGTCGGCCGGTTTCGACGTGACCGCCGAGGTTCCGCTGCGGATGGCGCTGCTGCGTGTGGACGACGCGGACGCCGAATACGTGCTGGCGATGGTCGTGCACCATATCGCCGGTGACGGTTCGTCGGTGGCGCCGCTGACGCGGGATCTGATGACCGCGTATATGGCGCGCACCGTGGGTGAGGCGCCGGGCTGGGCGCCGCTGCCGGTGCAGTACGCGGATTACAGCATCTGGCAGCGGGAGCTGCTGGGTGACGAATCCGATCCGGAGTCGCTGGCGGCCGAACAGGTCGACTACTGGCGGACAGCGCTGGCCGGGGTGCCGGATCAGCTGGACCTGCCCGCGGATCGTCCGCGTCCCGCCGTGCAGTCCTACGCCGGTGGGCGGGTTCCGGTCGCGATCGACGCGGCCACGCACGCCGCGTTGCAGCGGGTGGCCCAGCAGCAGGGCGCGACCCTGTTCATGGTCGTCCACTCCGCCCTGGCGGTCCTGCTCTCCCGGATGTCCGGTACCGACGACATCACCATCGGTACGCCGATGGCGGGTCGTGGTGAACAGGCCCTCGACGATCTGATCGGTATGTTCGTGAACACTTTGGTGTTCCGGACCGAGGTGGATCGCGGGAAGTCGTTCGCGGATCTGCTGGCGCGCCAGCGTGAGGTCGATATCGCGGCGCTGGCGCATGCGGATGTGCCGTTCGAGCGGCTGGTGGAGGTGCTGAACCCGGTTCGTTCGCAGGCGCGGCATCCGCTGTTCCAGGTCGGG
>NZ_JBSFRU010000597.1:0-1460 GCF_053589395.1 Nocardia sp. NPDC003345 | reverse complement strand
GGGTCTTACCGCGTAACCGGTCCAGCATGAGCGCGGGATTGTGGGCGGCCCACTCGGGGCTGCCGCCGGGACCCCACATATTGTCCGGGTTACCGCCGCGGGTCAGGATGGAGAACTGCACGGCCCCGGTCGCCAGGCCGGTATCCGGGCAGGCGCTGTAGCCGGCGACCGCGGTGTAGAGGGCAGGATGGCGCGCCGCCAGGATGTAGGCGGCATGCCCGCCCATGGACAGCCCACCGATGGCGTTCACCCCGTTACCGGAGAAGTTGGCGTCGATGACGGGCGGCAACTCCTGGGTCAGGAAGGTCTCCCACTGGTAGTGGCCCAGGGCCGGATCGTCGCGCTGCCAGTTGGTGAAGTAACTGGCCTTCCCGCCGACCGGCAGCACCACGTTGACGTTCTTGCCGAGGAAGAAACGTTCGGCCTCGGTGGCGTTGGTCCAGGTGCTCTGCCCGACGCCGGGATCGAGCCCGTCCAGCAGGTAGTAGTTCGCGCGAGCGCCGTCCCCGGCCGGGTGCAACACCTGGACCTGCACGACCTGGCGCATGGCCGGTGAGTCGATGAACACCGCGGAGCGGGTCGGGCTCAGGGTGTCGATGCGGACGACCTCGGCCGCGGCGGCGGAGGCGGGTCGCAGGACCGGGAGCCAGGCGACGAGCCCGAGCACCCCCAGCACGAGTACAGCCAACCGGAACAACCGCACGTTCACACCTCCTGCCCCCACGTGGATCACGGCATTCGCCCGTGCGTGCCATCCCACCCCGGCGACGGCACCAGCGATCAGCATCTGTCCAGCAAATATGCCGACTATAATCGAGATACGATCTCCCGTGGCAGATTACAACCGATCCGTGACCCAGTCCGCCACTGGGAATCCCGGCCCCGCTATCCCCGCTCCAGCACGCCCCGGATCGAGGCGGCGAGATAATCCAGGTCCGCGCGTGGGGGCGTCCGTGGCCGGCCGCGCAGACCGAAGCCGTCACCGGGGGTCCGGGGGATCACATGCAGATGGACGTGGAACACCTCCTGGCCGGCGGTGACACCGTCGGCCAGGAAGAAGTTCACGCCGTCACAGGCCACTTCGCTCGCCCGCAGCGCCGCAGCCAGCCGCTGCCCCACCCGGAAGAGCTTGCCGCCGAGTTCGGGGTCCAGTTCGGCCAGATCGCGGGCGGGGGTTTTCGGGACCACCAGCAGGTGACCGGGGGTCATGGGGCGGATATCCATGAAGGCGAGGACGTCGTCGTCCTCGTAAACGCGGCTGGACGGGGCCCGGCCGGCGATGATGTCGGCGAAGATCGAATAGGGGTCCATATGGGCATTGTGTCGTGTGGGGCGGGCGGTGGTGCTGCCGAGGCGAAGCGGTGAGAAGGTGACCCTGCTCGCCAAGGTTCTGTGTTTATTGGCGCGGCTTCGCCGCGCGGGGTTCGGCCCCCGAAGCGTCTGCTGTCAGCGCTCGAGAC
>NZ_JBSFRU010000596.1:0-1513 GCF_053589395.1 Nocardia sp. NPDC003345 | reverse complement strand
GGTCGGCCATGGCGCGGGTGATGGCCTGCCGGATCCACCAGGTGGCGTAGGTGGAGAACTTGTAGCCCTTGGTGTAGTCGAACTTCTCGACCGCGCGGATCAGGCCGAGGTTGCCCTCCTGGATCAGATCCAGGAACGCCATCCCGCGGCCGGTGTAGCGCTTGGCCAGCGATACCACGAGTCGCAGGTTCGCCTCGAGGAGATGGTTCTTGGCACGGTTGCCGTCGCGGATGATCCAGTTGAAATCACGCCGGGTGGCGACGGGGAGCTTATCGCCGGCCTCGGTGAACTCGCGCATCTTCTCGGCGGCGTACAGACCGGCCTCGATCCGCTTGGCGAGTTCCACCTCCTCCTCGGCGTTCAGCAGCGCGACCTTGCCGATCTGCTTGAGATAGGCACGCACCGAATCGGCGGACGCGGTGAGTTCGGCGTCCTTGCGGGCCTGCCGCAGTGCCTCGGACTCCTCCTCGTCCCAGACGAAATCGCCGGAGGCCTTGTCCGCGGCGGTCGGCTCGGAGGTGCCGTCGGCGGCTTCGGCCTCGGCTTCGGGCTCCTCGGCGACCTCGGCGTCGGCGACCAGTTCGTCGCCCTCGTCGGTGAGATCGTCCTCGGAGACCTCCAGATCGCCGAGATCCGCGACATCCAGCGAATCGTCGTCGAGCTGTTCCTCGCCCGCGCCGGGGGCGCCGGCGCTGCCCGCCTTCTTGGCCGGAGCTTTCTTGGCCGGGGCCTTTTTGGCGGCGGCCTTCTTGGCCGGCGCCTTTTTGGCAGCGGCCTTCTTCGCCGGCGCCTTCTTGGCGGCGGCCTTCCGGGCCGGGCGTGCCGCGGGAACTTCCGTGGCCTCGGCGTCGGCCGATTCGGCAGTCTGACGGGTATTCGTGGCTACCACGTACGCCCTTTCGTGACGGTCTCGTGCGGCGTCACGCCAGAGTAGTATTCCGGCGGAGCGGTCTGTCGGGTTTACCGGCTAAAACGCCGGTCGGGTGTCCGGCTCACCGCCGGGTCCTTCCATTGTAACGATCCGACCAGTGTGCCCTTGCCCGTGGCGCGGAGAATCTCAGGGGGTGATTCCGGCGTCGACAGCCATGGCGGCGCCTACGATACCCGCCGTGTTCTTCAAGGTCGCGGGGACCACGCGGGTGCGGTTGGTGAGCAGCGGAATCCACTGGTCGGCGTCGCGGCTGATACCGCCGCCGGCGACGAAGACCGTCGGCCAGAACAGGTCTTCCAGGCCGGACAGCACGGTGCTGACCCGGGCGGCCCACTCCGGATAGGTCAGGTCCTCGCGCTCCTTGATCGAGGCGGCCGCGCGGTGCTCGGTCTCCATCCCGCCGATCTCCAGATGCCCGAGTTCGGTGTTGGGGACCAGCGAGCCGTTGTTGAGCAGCGCCGAACCGATTCCGGTCCCGAAGGTCAGCAGCAGCACCAGCCCGTGGATATGGGCCGCGGCCCCGTACCGGTCCTCGGCCAGGCCGGCCGCGTCGGCGTCGTTGAGCACGGTGACCTCCCGGCC
>NZ_JBSFRU010000595.1:0-1519 GCF_053589395.1 Nocardia sp. NPDC003345 | reverse complement strand
GCCGCACCGACTTCCAGGTGAAGTTGCGTGGCCTGCGGATCGAGCTCGGTGAGATCGAGACCGCGCTGACCGATATCGACGAGGTCGGCCAGGCCGTGGTGGTGCTGCGCTCGGACGCGCGCACCGGCGATCAGCTGGTCGGCTACCTGGTACCGGCCGCCGGCACCGCGATCGACACCGACGGACTGCGGGCCGGGCTGGCGGGTCGCCTGCCGTCCTATATGGTCCCCGCGGCCTTCGTCGTGCTCGATGCCTTCCCGCTGAACTCCAGCGGCAAACTGGACCGGCGAGCACTGCCGGAGCCGGTGTTCGCGGTGCGGTCCTTCCGGGCCCCGTCCACCCCGATCGAGGAGATCGTGGCGAACGTGTTCGCCGAGGTGCTCGGTGTGCAGCGGGTCGGCGCGGACGACGACTTCTTCGAACTGGGCGGCAACTCCCTGGTCGGTATGCAGGTCGCGGCCCGGATCGGCGCCGCGCTCGGCACCCAGGTCCCGGTCCGCGCGCTGTTCGAGGCGCCGACCGTGGCCGCGCTGGCGGTCCGGGCCGAACGGTCCGGCGACGCGGCGCGTCCGGCGCTGGTCGCCGGGCCGCGCCCGGAACTGGTACCGCTGTCCTACGCGCAGCAGCGCATGTGGTTCCTGAACCAGTACGACACCACGTCGGCGGCCTACAACCTGCCGATGGCCATCCGGCTCTCCGGCGCCCTCGACACCGCGGCGCTGCGCGCGGCGATGGGCGATGTGGTCGCCCGCCACGAATCACTGCGCACCCGGTACCCGGATCAGGGTGGCCGCCCGGTGCAGGTGGTGCTGCCCGCCGATCAGGTCGAACTGGATCTCGAACCGGTGCCGGTGGCGGCCGACGAGGTGACGGTGAAGGTCGCCGAACTGGCCTCGGCCGGTTTCGATGTGGCCGCCGCCGTACCGGTGCGGGCCCGGCTGTTCGAGGTCGCGCCGCGGGAATTCGTCCTGGTGGTGGTGACGCACCATATCGCCGGTGACGGTTTCTCGATGGCGCCGCTGGCACGGGACGTGGTGACCGCCTACGCGGCACGCGCCCAGGGCGAGCTGCCCGGCTGGGAGCCGCTGCCGGTCCAGTACGCCGACTTCACGCTGTGGCAGCGTGAAGTACTCGGCGCCGAGGACGATCCGGAATCGCCGATGGCCCGCCAGATCGCGTACTGGCAGGAAGCGCTGGCGGATCTGCCGGACGAACTGGTGCTGCCGACCGACCGTCCGCGTCCGGCCGTGGCCTCGATGCGCGGCGCCACCGTGCTCGCCGAACTGGACGCGGAGCTGGTGCGCGGCCTCAACAGTTTGGCCCGCGCCCGCGGCGCGTCGATGTTCATGGTGCTGCACGCCGGGCTGGCGGCCCTGCTGGCACGGATGTCCGGTACCGACGACATCGCGATCGGTACGCCGATCGCCGGCCGTGGTGAACAGGCCCTCGACGATCTGGTCGGCATGTTCGTCAACACCCTGGTGCTGCGGACAGCGGTCGGTTCCGGCGAATCCTTCGC
>NZ_JBSFRU010000594.1:0-1540 GCF_053589395.1 Nocardia sp. NPDC003345 | reverse complement strand
CAGCGAGGCCCTTAAAGGGTTCGGCCCGCGTCTGCTGATGCTCCTATAGATGTCGATGGGTGGGTGTGGGGTGAGTCAGTGTCCGGTAGATCTCTCGGGCGATGAATCGTTTGAGGCAGCGCATGATTTCTTTCTTGGACAGGCCTTGCTGGGTGCGGCGTTGGAGGTAGGCGCGGGTGCGTGGGTCGTAGCGCATGCGGACCAGGGTGATGGTGTGCAGGGCGTGGTTGGCGGCGCGGTCACCGCCTCGGTTGAGGCGGTGGCGGTGGGTGCGCCCAGAAGACGCGGGAAGTGGTGCGACGCCGGTGAGGTGGGCGAACGCGGCTTCCGAACGCATGCGGTGGGGGTTGTCCCCGGCGGTGGTCAACAGCTGGCCGGCGGTATCGGCTCCGACACCGAACACTTCCAGCAGGCGGGGAGCGGCCCGGCTGATCAACGGCGCGATCTGGGTATCGAGTTCACGGATTTCGGTGGTGAGGCCCTGGTAGCGGCGGGCCAGCCGCCGCAAGGCGGCGCGGGTGGCGGTTGCGGGGTCGGCCAGGTCGGGTCCGGGCCGCGATCGTGCCAACGTAGCGATCAGCGTGGATCGGTTCAGACCGCTGCCCTGCTCACGAACGACAGCCGGTGCGGTCACGAGCAGGCCCCGGATCTGGTTGATCGTCTGGGTGCGGGCCTTGACCGCGCTGCGGCGCGCGATCTGCAGCACCCGCACCGCCTCGACAACCCCGTCACGGGATTTCGGGGTGGTAGCGGCCCGGCCCGACAGCACCGCGGTCGCGGCGGCGTAGGCGTCGATCGGATCGGATTTGCCGCGGCGTCGCCGGGTTTTGCGGTCGGGCCGGTCGACGTCGACGACGGTGATCCCGGCTGTGGTCAGTACCCGGGCGAGTTCGGCTCCGTAGGCGCCGGTGCCCTCGACACCCACCGCGGTGAGTGCACCGGCCGACCGCATCCAGTCCAGCAGGTCTCGGTAGCCACCGGTCGTGGCGGGGAATTCCCGATCGGCCAGATGACGTCCCAGCGAGTCGATCACCGCAGCGTGATGGGTGCGCCCGTGCGTATCGACTCCACCGATGATTTCCGGATCGTTATCGGTCATGCTTGAGGGGTCCGTCCTTGCTCATCCGTTCCGAGGGCGGCACGCGCCGGTCGGGCGGGAGGACAAGACTGTGGCGGGGCTTCTTGACCAAGCTCCTATGAGGTCACAACCCCCCCGTCCGGCCGCGTGCATCGGTGACACCCCGAAGGCAAGCCGACAAATCAGCAACCAGACACTCACCACAGGCCAGTCAGCGCGAGGGTCAGACCCACCCCAGGGCGCCACCACCCCCATCATCACAGTCAGCGCTCGAAGCGAGGCGGCGCAGCCGCGAGTCTCGAGCGCTGACAGCAGACGCTTCGGGGGCCGAACCCCGCGCGGCGAAGCCGCGCCAATAAACTCAGCCCACGCGTTCGATTGTGTACTGGACCAACCGCACAAGCGCGTCGTTGGCCGGGCCCTGCGGCAGCGCCGCTAGTTCCGTGTGGGCGATATCGGCGT
>NZ_JBSFRU010000593.1:0-1544 GCF_053589395.1 Nocardia sp. NPDC003345 | reverse complement strand
TCGGCGGACGAACTCCGGGAATCGACGGACGAGAACCTGCGCCTGCTGGATGTGCGCTGGCAACTGGGCGACCCCGAGGGTCCCCAGCACTATCAGAACGGGCATATACCCGGCGCGGTGTTCGTCGACCTCGACACCGAACTCGCGGCCCTGCCCTCGCCCGCGCACGGCCGGCACCCGCTCCCTGATCCGGCGCAGTTGCAGAAATGCGCCCGGAGCTGGGGGCTGTGCGCGGGTGATCCGGTGGTCGTCTACGACGAACTCGGGGGTATGTCGGCGGCCCGGGCCTGGTGGCTGCTGCGCTGGGCGGGTATCGCGGATGTGCGGATCCTCGACGGCGGCCTGCCTGCCTGGCTGCGCGGCGGCGGCGCACTGGCCACCGGGGTGGAGCCCGACCCCGCGCCCGGCGATATCGAACTCGACCCGGGCCGTCTGCCCGTCATCGACGCCGACGCCGCCGCCCGCTGGCGCGGGGTGCTGCTGGACGCCCGCGCCGCCGAGCGGTACCGCGGTGACCAGGAAACGGTCGACCCGCGCGCCGGGCATATTCCCGGTGCGATCAGCGCGCCGACCAGCGAGAACCTCGGCGAGGACGGCTGCTTCCTGCCCGCCGGACTGCTGCGCGAGCGGTTCGGCGACCTGGGCGCGGAACCCGTGGCCGTGTATTGCGGATCGGGTGTGACCGCCGCCCACGCCATCGCCGCGCTCGCCGTGGCCGGAGTCCAGGCGGCGCTGTACCCCGGCTCGTGGTCGCAGTGGGCGCACGACCCGAAGCGGCCGGTGGCCACCGGCGCCTGACCCGGCGGCTATCCGCACCCGGCGGCGATATCGCGAAGGACGGCGTGGTCGGCGGCGGTGACCGGCAGCGCGTACCGTAGCGCCACCATCAGATACCGGCCGGCGTAGTAACAGTGCCCGGGCCGGGAGGGCGGTAGCCACTGCGCGGGGGTGCTGTCGCTTTTCGCGGTATTGGTCGCGCGGTCGGTGACCTGCAGGTTGTAGTCGATATCGTTGGCGAAGCGGATGCGCCGCGGTAGCGGCCAGGCCGAAGCGCCGAGGTCCCAGGCGGCGGCCAGGGGATAGATGTGGTCGACCGGCAACTGCCGGGCCTGCGCGCGGGTGAACTCGACCCGCGTGCCGGTGTACGGGTCGGCGAGGGTGCCGGATTGCACGACGCAGCGCCCGGCACCGGGCCGGTAGCCGACCCCGGTGAGCTGGCGGGCCAGCACATTGTTGCGGGTATCGCAGCCGTCCCGGCCGCCGGGACCGTCGTGGTCGTCGGACCAGGCCGGACCGAAGACACAGCCCTGCCCGGATCCGCAGTCACGGTCGTAGCCGCCGGGATGTGGCCGTTCGGGTACGACCCGGACGGTGGCGAGCAATTGTTCCAGCCGGTCGCGCCCCGGGCTGCCCGGCGCCGGCGCCGGGCCCGGTAGCGCCGCGCAGGCGCCGAGAACGACGAGCAGTGCCAGTGTGGACAGAATCGCGGTAGCCGCGTGAATGATCCCCCGTGTCATCACCGCTCCGGTATACCGCAGCCCTCC
>NZ_JBSFRU010000592.1:0-1551 GCF_053589395.1 Nocardia sp. NPDC003345 | reverse complement strand
TGCAGTAGCCCGCAGCGCGATATCGAGCGCCGCGGAGCGTCCGGCGCTCAGATCGACCACCACCACTCGGAATTCCTGTTCCAGAGCGACCAGCAGCTCTGCGCACCGGGTCACCACGGCCTCGTCCGAAGTGAGGAACTCGGCGCCGCCTTCGTCGCCTGGAAACAAGACCAGCCGCCCGGAACGGGGCCCGATCCGTTTGAGCTCTGCGCGATCGGTGGCGGTGCCGACATCGATCCGGGCCGCGGTACCGCTCTCGCCCAGCAGATAGGAGTGCACCCCGCCACCGGCGATTCCGCGTTCGGCGGTGCTTATCTCGAAGAGAGCACCGGCGGTCGGGGAACCGAAATCGAAATCGACGTAAGCGACGTTCCGGCCGGAAATGCACAGCCGGTAGGCGATATTGGAGCTCGTCACCGATCGGCCGGTGCCGCCCTTGTCGGAAGTGGAGAAAACCAGCACCTACTCCACCCCTTACCGCGTCGCGTCCTGGCGGGCGTATGCCAGTTCGTCGAGCTGGATCAGGGCCTGGGTCGCCAGGCTGTAGGCGGTACCCGGCCGCTCCCGCAGGACGGTGCGGGCCCGGTCCAGTGACTGGCGGATCCGGTTGACCGCGGCTTGTTTCGGAGTGGGGTCGTCACCCTCGACTTCGAGTTCTTCCTGGTTGAGTAGATGCTCCGCCTCGCTCATCAGGTCGATGGCACGCGCGACCATGCTCGAGGGAGCAAGGGGCGGTTCGCGGAACGTATCGTAGGCGATCACCAGGCATTCCATGATCCGTTCGGTGACGAACCAGGAGGGCCCTTCCTCGACGTGCACCGTGGGCCCGAGTTCGGCGGAAGGGTCGTCCCAGAGCCCGGCCGCCGGTCCCTGGCGCAGGATGCGCCGATCGAGATGGTCCATGGCAGCTTCGGCCAGGGCCATCAACCGGTCCCGGGTATCGACATCGGTGCGCAGGCGGGCGGCCTGCAGGCACCGCTTGAGCATCATGGTGACGAAATCGGGTACCTGCCAGCGCAGCAGAGGACCGCCGTCGATGTCCTCACTGCCCGCCAAGGCCAGCCGGACGCCGGGGAAATGCAGGATCGCGGCCGGATCCCCGGCCATGAGCCGACTGGTGATCCGGCCTCGGCGGGCCAGTTGGTCGAAGATCGCCACTGTGCGGGCCAGATCCTCGGTACTGTCCCGGTAGACCAGATCCTGGATGAGGATCGCGGAGACGGTGAGACTGAAGTAGTCCGATTCCTCACCATCGGAGGTGCGCCACGGAATATCCTCCAGCGGCCAACGCCCGCCGCCGAATCGCGCGACCGTCGACCAGTAGTTGCGGGCGAGTTCGAATCGTAGCTGGAGCGCGTCGGCGAGTTTGCGTTGTTCGTCGGTGAGCAGGTCCAGTTCTCGGATGCGCTGGGAGGAGAGGTCGATGATGCCGTCGAGCGCCACCGCGGTGAAATAAAGGTAGGGACGCGGTTCGGCGTGACCGGCTGTATTGCCTGCCCGGCCCGGAACGAAGTCGATGGGTTCGGCGGTCCGGACGATTCCCCAGCCCCA
>NZ_JBSFRU010000591.1:0-1557 GCF_053589395.1 Nocardia sp. NPDC003345 | reverse complement strand
CCGCAGGCGGCCTGGAGTTTCTTCGGGCTGGCCGCGTTCGGCGTGGCGCGGGCGGTGAACAACATCCTGCGCTACGCGGTGCTACAGCAGAACTCGCCGGAGGATATGCGCGGGCGGATGTCGGGCCTGCTCATGGTGCAGTCGGTGACCGGTACCGCGGTCGGTTCCATGGCGGCCGGTGCGGTCGGCAATCTGGTGGAACCGGGTACGGCCCTGGTGGTCTACGGCGCGGCGGTGCTGGTGCTGTTCGTACCGGCGCTGGTGCTCATGGCGCCGCTGGTGGGTCTCACCGCGCCCGCGCGCCCCTTCGGCCCCGGCGCACCCGCCGGGCGGGAAGGACAGCCCGCGAAGGCGCCCGAGACCGATGCCGCCCCCGCGGAAATCGCCGGGAGCCTGCCCGGCACGGGTGTGGTCCCACCGGTACAGCCCACCGGGATCGTGGACAAAGGAAAGGACGGTGTGTGATGGATCGCGCGGCCTACCGTGAGCGGATCGCCGAAGTCATGGCCGGTTCGCACGGCGCGAAGGTCGGGTATCCGATCGGCCTGCGGGAAGTGGAGGTGCTCCGGACCGCGGCCGTGGGAACCGGCCTGGTCCGGATCACCTTCGGCGGACCGGGTCTGGACGGCTTCCACAGCTACGTGCCCGATGAGCACGTCCGGCTGATCTTCCCCGATACCGACGGCGCCCTGCGACTGCCCGTCCCCGACGGTCTGTCGCTGGAATGGCCCGCGCCCCGTCCGATCTCGCGGGAGTACACCGTGCGGCGTCACGACGCCGCCGGTGGCGAACTCGATATCGATTTCGCCCTGCACCCCGGCGGCCTGGCCGCCGAATGGGCGCGATCGGTCGCGGTGGGCACCCGGATCCATATCGCCGGTCCGCCCGGGGGAGTGGTGGTGCCCACCAGCTACGACAACTACCTGTTCGCCGGTGATATCACCGCGCTGCCCGCGATCGCGCGATGGCTGGAATGGCTGCCGCGCGATGCCAAGGGCTGGGCGTTCGTCGAGATCACCGACGAGGGCCAGGAGATCGAGCTGGACCCGCCCGCCGGGATCGAGGTCCGCTGGCTGCACCGGGGCGATGTCCCGGCGGGCACCGGGGATCTGCTGGAGAAGGCGGTGCGCACGGCCGATGTGCCCGCCGGGCAGACCGTGTACGCGTGGGTCGCCGGCGAAGCCGGGCAACTGCGTCCGATCCGCAAATGGATACGCGGCGAACTCGGTGTCGGGCCGAAGGACTGCCTGATCGCGGGCTATTGGAAACACGGGGTCGCGGATTTCGACCGCGAGGAATGAGGGATCAGATGACGAACGAATCGACGACGGCGCCCGATCGCGAGCGGTTCATCCGGGATGTGGCCGAGGTGATGGGCGTCGCGCCCGAGGAGTTGTCCACCGATACCAATCTGCTCGACGCCGGGCTGGATTCGGTGCGCATCATGCAGCTGGTGGAGAAGTGGCGCGCGGAAGGCCACGAGACCGTCGACCCGATGCTGCTGGCCGGTGATCCGGTATTGGATTCCTGGCTGGAGGTGCTGTGCCCGTGACCGGG
>NZ_JBSFRU010000590.1:0-1585 GCF_053589395.1 Nocardia sp. NPDC003345 | reverse complement strand
CCGTGCCGCCAGATCCCGGGATAGGTGTCGAAATAGGCGTCGTGATACCGATGGCCCTCCGGATCGTTCCAGAAACGCACCGGCATCGACGGCAGCGGAGCGGTCACCACCAATTCCCCGACCTCGCCGCGCACCGATTGCCCCACCTCGTCGAAGGCATCCAGCGCGACCCCCAGATACGGCGCCGACAACTCACCCGGCCACACCGGCACCGTGCGGACCCCACCGGCGAAGGCGGAGACGACGTCGGTGCCGCCGCTGATGGACGCCACCGGCACCCCGCCCGCGTTCTCGTGCAGCCACAACGACGACGCGGGAGGCAGCGACGATCCGGTGATACCGATCATCCGCAGTGCCGACAGGTCGTGATCGGAAGCGGGAACCGATCCGGCCTTCATACAACCCAGGACATAACCGGGACTGGTACCGAGCACCGTGGTACCCGTGCGGGCGGCGATCTCCCACAGCGAATCCGGCGCCGGATGCGCGGGACTGCCGTCGTAACAGACGATGGTCGCCCCCGCGAGCAGGCCCGCGACCTGGAAATTCCACATCATCCAGCTCGGGCTGGTGTACCAGAGGAAGGTATCGCCGGGGCCGATATCCGACTGCAGGGCAACGGCCTTGAGATGTTCCAGCACCACCCCGCCGTGCCCGTGCACGATCCCCTTGGGCAGACCGGTGGTGCCGGAGGAGAACACGATCCACAGCGGATGCGCGAAATCCACCGTCTCGGTATCGAGCACCGGATCACCGGCGGGGTCCGCGGCCGCCGCCCACGGGGTGCTGTCCGGGATCTCCACTCCCAGCCGGGGCACCACGACCGTGGCCCGCAGGCTCGGCAACCCGTCCCGCAACGCGGCGATATCCGCGCTCTTGTCATGCGTCTTCCCGCCGTAGCGGTACCCGTCGGCGGTCACCAGCACCACCGGTTCGAGCTGCCCCAGCCGGTCCAGCGCCGCCTTCGCGGTGTAATCCTGACCGCAGGCGCTCCAGACCGCGCCGATGGCGGCGGTACCGAGGAACGCGATCACGGTCTCGGTGATATTCGGCAGATAGCCGATCACCCGGTCGCCGGGACGCACATCCAGATCACGCAGCGTCCGCGCGAACGCGGCCGCCCGGGTCAGCAACTCGGCCCAGGAGGTCTCGGTGACCTCATCGGAACCCTCGGTCACCTGCAGAACCGCCGGGCGGTCGGTGCGTGCCTGCGCGGCCACGCGATCCACGTAGTTCAGGGTGGTCCCGGGGAACCAGCGGGCCTCGGGCATCTCCGGGCACGGGAGTACGTCACCGGCCACCGGACCCAGCTCGAAATAGTCCCAGACGGCACCCCAGAAATCGGAGAGGTTGTTCACCGACCACTGCCACAGCGTTTGATAATCCGGTAGTGCGGCACCGGACCGCGCGGAGACGAAGCGGGCGAAATCGGTGACCCGGGCATCGGCGATATCCCGTTCGGTCGGTACCCACTGAGGTTCCACCGGTGTAACCCTTCTGTGTCATTGGAGCGGCTCCGCCGCTCGAGGGCGGGGCCCTATTAACCCCGGTTCTTCACTCCCGCCGGTCGGTCGCTGCGCTCCCT
>NZ_JBSFRU010000589.1:0-1651 GCF_053589395.1 Nocardia sp. NPDC003345 | reverse complement strand
TCCTCGGAATCGTGCACACCGCCGATGTTTCCGAGATCGAGAACATCACCGTCACCGAATCGGTCGATGTCTCCTGCCACCATTCGGTCGACACCTGGAAGGCGGTCGGTTACGGCCGCCCGGTCGACGATCCGTCGATTCCGGATTCGCTCTACACGTATACGGCGGTGTTCTCCGACGCCGTGTATCTGATGGCCGATGCCTTCGATCTCGAACTCGACGAGGTGCGATTCGACTACGAACTCGGCGCCTGCACCAAGGATGTCGATCTGGGCTGGTATTTCCTGCCGAAGGGGTCGCTGGGCGCCAACTACATCAAGTACCAGGGCATGGTCGACGGCGTACCCCGGGTCGAAACCCACCTCGAATGGCAGATGACGCCGCATACCGATCCGGCCTGGCAGATCAAGGGTTGCTATATCACCCAGGTCACCGGGGACCCGAATATCTACAGCAAACATATGATCTTCCCCCGCAAGGGATTCGATCTGTCCAACCCGGAGAATTTCGCGTCCATCGGGATGACCGTCACCGGACTACCGGCGTTGAACTCGATCCGATCCGTCGTCGCGGCACGGCCGGGGATCATCACCAGCGCGGATCTGCCGCTACGCGGTTTCGCCGGACGGTTCCGGGTCTGAGCGGGCCACTCGACGCTGATGTGATGTAGGTCATAGCTCTTGCCGTCCACCGCACCCGGCCCGATTCTCGATACATACGACGAGTGACGGAACTCGTCGCAGCGAGGAGTAGGCCATGTCCGAGGCAGCCGTCCGCGCGAGCGCGTTTCCCGCATTGAGCCGTCCGGTGGCCGTGGTCGGCGCCGTGGTCGGCGGCACCGTGATCAACCTCGTGATCTGGTTGATCGGTGTCGCCGCGGGCGGCTCCTTCGAACTGACCGAGAACGGTGAGACCTACAGCGTGGCGCCCGGCGGGGTTCTCATACTGTCCGCGGTACCGATGGCCGTCGGACTCACCGCCGCGGCGCTGCTGGCCTACAGGTGGACCGGGGCGTTGCGCACCGCCGCGATCATCGGGTCGGTGCTCACCCTCGGCACGCTCGCGCGGACCTGGACCTCCGATTTCGACGGTCCGTCGATGGTCGCGCTCACCGTGATGCACGTGGTACTGGTGCCGGTATTGATCGTCGCCACCGAGGGTATGCGCCGCCGGATCAGCCGGTGAGATCCGCGCGCATCCCGGTGAGGGTCCAGCGCACCAGCGTGGGGAAATTCCGTTCGATCAGGCCCATCTCGGTTCGCGCGTCCGCGGTCCGGGCCGACGCCGGCGACTCCTGCACCGCGATCACGGAGTGATTGATGGTCAGGGTCGCCAGCGCACGGCAGCCCTCGATCGCGAGCGGTTTCGGGAAACCCGCCCGCAGCGCGGATTTGACGAGTTCGTTGACGTATCCGGTGACGGCCAGCCGGTCCTCGATCGTCATCAGCCGGGTCAGGTGCGGATGCGCGCGCAACGCACCATCCAGGGCCAGGCACCAGTGCAGGGCGGTCTCCTCCCAGGTGCCGTATTCCTCGAATTCGAGCCGGAGCCGGGAGAAGTGCCGGGCGACGAGCGCGCGCGTCAGCTCCTCCCGGTTGCCGACCTGCTGATACAGCGTTCTGGTGGAGATCCGGAGATCGCGGACGAGCCG
>NZ_JBSFRU010000588.1:0-1667 GCF_053589395.1 Nocardia sp. NPDC003345 | reverse complement strand
ACGCCTCCCTTCGAGCGCTGACAGCAGACGCGGGCCGAACCCTTTGTGGGCCTCGCTGAACTCGGCGCCCGGGTGGGGGGTCGGGAACGGGAAGCAGGGTGTGATCGGCAGTGGGGGCTTACTCGGGTGGGCCGGGATGGAACCGTTCGGGCGGGGTGGCCGGGCGGCGTTCGCCGGAGTTACAGGGGGGTGCGCATCAGCAGGACGTTGTACTGGTTGTGGACCGTGAGCAGGAAGTACAGGTCGCTGCCGGTCTGGTAGGGGAAGATCATGGGTGCGTACGCCGTGGGCAGCGCCGCCGCCTCCACCAGCACCCGCGCCGGGCTCCACGGGCCCTCCGGAGAATCGGCGGTGCGCAGTACCACCGAGTTGAACGGGTCGGTCGTCGTCATCACGTACTTGCGCAAGTGCTCGTTCCACTGCACCGACAACTCGGCGACCCCGTCCACGATCGGCGCGGCGGCCTTCGCGTCGTTGAGCTTCCACTCCTTGCCGTCCCAGTATTCGTAGGCGTCGATATTCGCGATCTCCGCCTCACGTACCCGGGAGATGTAGCCGAGATGGTTGCGCCCGCCCGGCGTGCCGTAGCGGTAGACGAAACCGTCCTCCTTCACGAACGCGTTCTGCTGGAACCGTTCGTGACCGTCCACGTTCCTGCGCCGCGTCGTCGGCAGCTGAGCCCAGGTCCGGCCGCCGTCGCCCGAGGAGGCCAGCGTGGAGAAGTTCGTGGTCCAGCGACCGTGATCGCCCCACTCCTTCACCGACATCAGGCTCATGTACTGCACCCCGCCCACCGCGATACCCGCGGTCGGGATCAGGCTGATCTCGATACCCGGGATCTTCGGGCTCGGCAGCGGATTGGGAACCGCGCCGTCGAAGATGATGCCCTGCGACGGATCCTGTGTGCGGCTGTGGAAAACCACATTGCTGGTCCACGCCCACATACTGCCCGCGAGCAGATTGGGGAACCCGAAGCCGGCCGAATCACCGAACGCGGTGATCAACGTGCCCGCTCCGTCGTCCCACATGACCCCCAGATCGGTGCCGATCACATTGACCTGCTGGGTCTTGTTGGGACTGTCCATCCCGGTCACCTGGAACACGGCCTGGGTATCGCCCGGCAGCGTCGGCAGCCCACGTGGCTGACCGTTGATACCCGGAATCGGGTTCACATTGTTCGGGTCCGCAATAGCCGGACCGGCCAAAACGAGCGCGGCGGCGGCACCGACAACCCCGGCGCGCACCAGTACGGACAGCGGGCGGCGAGTCATTTCTCGGTGTCCTCCTGCGGAACTCTGGCGAATTCTGGGGGCTATCTTGCCACAGGATCGGGGGGGTGAAGGGGGGACATTGCCGGGAAAAGGTGGGGCGGGTGTTGTTCGGCGGGGTGGGTGGTGGGTTGGGTGTGAGGGTGGGGTGGTGTCCTGCTTGTGGAGGTGGAGAGGTGACTTCACGCCCGAAGTGAGGGGTGGCCTGCTCGCCAACGTGAGGCAGGTGGTCCTGCTTGCCGAGGTGGGGTGGTGACTTCACGCGCCAAAAGTGAGGAGGTGGCCCTGCTCGCCGAAGTGAGGCAGGTGACCTTGCTCGCCGGGGTGAGGAGGTGACCCTGCTTGCCAAGGTTCTGTGTTTATTGGCGCGGCTTCGCCGCGCGGGGTTCGGCCCCCGAA
>NZ_JBSFRU010000587.1:0-1669 GCF_053589395.1 Nocardia sp. NPDC003345 | reverse complement strand
GGTTGGCGACGTTGTTCGATACGTTGCTGGTGTTCGAGTCGTATCCGGTGGACGCCGAGGGTATCCAGGCGCAGGCCACCGATATCGACGGCATGGCCGTCACCGGGTTGAGCACGGTCGATGCGACCCACTACCCGCTCAGCCTGATCGCGTCACTCGGCAGCACGCTGCAGATCCGGGCCGGCTATCTGCACGACATCTTCGACGAGTCCGAGGTACGGCGGATCGCCGACCGGCTGGTGCGGGTGCTCACCGCGATCACCGCCGCGCCGGACCGTCCGCTCGACGAGATCGACCTCATGGACGCGGCCGAACGGGATCTGGTCCTGCGCCGGTGGAACGACACCGCGCATACCGTCGACGCCACGGCCACCCTGGTCTCGATGTTCCACGCGCAGCTCGCCCGGACCCCGGACGCGCCCGCGCTGACCTTCGACGAGCAGACGCTGTCCTACGCGGAGTTCGCCGCCCGGGTGAACCTGCTGGCACGGTGGCTGATCGACCGCGGCGTCGGCCCGGAATCGTTCGTGGCCCTCGGTATGCGCCGTTCGATCGACCTGGTGGTCGGCATGTACGCGGTGACCGTCGCCGGTGGTGCGTATGTGCCGCTGGATCCGGATCATCCGGCCGAGCGCACGGAATACATCCTGGCCACCGCCGATCCGGTCTGCGTCCTGACCTCCGGGGACGATCTGCCGATCGACACCGCCCAGGTGCGGATCGACAAACTGGATCTCGCGGGCTACGCCGATACGGCGATCACCGATGCGGATCGGGTGGCACCGTTGCGGCCGGAGAACACCGCGTACGTGATCTTCACGTCGGGTTCGACGGGCCGTCCGAAGGGTGTGGCGGTATCGCATGCGGCGATCGTGAACCGCCTGGTGTGGATGCAGTCGGAATACGGGCTGGCGGCCGCCGATGTGGTGTTGCAGAAGACACCGTCGACTTTCGACGTGTCGGTGTGGGAGTTCTTCTGGCCGTTGCAGATCGGTGCCCGGCTGGCGGTCGCGAAGCCGGACGGTCATCGGGATCCCGCGTATCTGGCGGAGATCATCGATACCGAGGGTGTGACGGTGGCGCATTTCGTGCCGTCGATGCTGACCGTTTTCGTGGCCGCCCTCCCCGGCGAAGCGGGTGCGCGGCCGTGCGCCTCGCTGCGGATGGTGTTCGCCTCCGGTGAGGCGCTGCCGGGACGGCCCGCGCAGCGGTTGCGGGAACTGACCGGTACCGCCGTGCACAACCTGTACGGCCCGACCGAGGCCGCGGTCGACGTCACCTTCCACGAGGTGACCGACGCCGACACCGCGGTGGTGCCGATCGGCGCGCCGGTATTCAACACCCAGGTGTACGTGCTGGACGGCCGGCTGCGGCCGGTGCCGGTGGGCGTCGCGGGTGAGCTGTATCTGTCGGGCGCCCAGCTGGCCCGCGGATACGTGGCGCGCCCTGATCTCAGCGCGGACCGCTTCGTGGCGAGCCCCTTCGGTACCGGCGAGCGGCTGTACCGCACCGGCGACGTCGTGCGCTGGAACTCCGGCGGCGAACTCGAATACCTGGGCCGCACCGACTTCCAGGTGAAGTTGCGCGGTCTGCGGATCGAGCTCGGTGAGATCGAGACCGCGCTGACCGATATCGACGAGGTCGGCCAGGCCGTGGTGGTGCTGCGCTC
>NZ_JBSFRU010000586.1:0-1683 GCF_053589395.1 Nocardia sp. NPDC003345 | reverse complement strand
GAGAACGCCGCGATCGGCACCGGGTCGATATACCCTTCGACACCGCCCGCGACGACCATATCGGCGTCACCCATCGCGATCATCTGCCACGCCCGCGCGATCGCCTCGGAACCGGACGAGCACGCGGAGACCGGCGTGACCACCCCGGCCCGCGCGCCGAGTTCGAGCCCGACCACCGCCGCCGGGCCGTTGGGCATCATCATCTGGACCGCCAGCGGCGATACCCGCCGGTAGCCGTCGGCCTCAAGCCGGTCCCGGGCCTCCACGACCGCGTCACCGCCGCCCTGCCCCGTCCCGATCGCGACCGCGAGCCGGTCCCGGTCGACCTCCGGCCGCCCCGCGTTCGCCCAGACGGCCCGGCCCAGCACGGTGGCCAGGCGCTCCACATAGGCCAGTCGCCGCATCTCCACCCGGGTCAGCAGGGTTTCGGGTTCGACCTTCAGCCGGCCGCCGATACGCACCGGCAGATCGTGTTCACGCACCCACGGCTGATCCAGCCGGCCGATACCGGATTCGCCCGCCAGCAGGCCCTCCCAGGTGCCCTCGATATCACCGGCGATAGAGGTGGTGGCCGCGAGTGCGGTGACGACGATATCGGGGAATCTGCCGTCGACCGCGAACGGATTCCGAACCTGCACCATGCGCCTCCCTGCGCTCAGCGTGCGACCAGAGAACTTCGGTTATCGGAGAAACGAGGTGGAGCAGTGAGACCTTACCGCCCCACCTGCCCGAACCCTCCCGGCCCGCGGCGCGCACCCGCTGTCAGCGGGCAGCCCGGATCGGTGTCGTCGCCGGGGCCACGTACGGGGTGAGGGCATCGCGCACCTGGATATGGGACAGCCGGCTGTGCCGTCGGCCCGGTAACCCGTCCTCCGGGGCGCCCGCCGCCGCGGCACACGGATCACGGTCGACGACCGCGGGCTCGGTGGCGAACCGGTCGCCGGTGAGATCGACGGCGGCCAGCCGGCGCCCGGTCCGCGCCTCCACGACGGTGAGCCGGTAGACCACCGCGAACAGATTCAGCGTGCGTCCCACCGGCATGCCCGGTGCGGGCGGGTACTGACAGGTGCGGACCAGGGATCCGAGGCGGACCTCGGAGACACAGGCGACCAATTGCACCGACCGGGCGTCGACGGGGTGCCACACCGCGGACGGCCCGAAGGCGGTGCCCGCGGACAGGTCACCGGCCAGGTACACCGGGCTCGGGCCCGGAGCCGAATACGGTGCGGCCGCTTCGAAACCGTCTCCGCCCCCGCAGAGTGCGCCGTACTCCGCGACATCGAACCGGGCGAACCCCGTGGCCGCGAAAACGGTGGCGGCCACCGCCGCCAGCGCCACGCCCGCCGCTCCGGCCGTGAGCGCCGACCGTGCGCCGAGACCGGTGCGCCGTTCTCTCATATCGCGCGGGCGGGCGACGGGCCGTTCACCCGCGCCGGTATCGCGCCGGGCCGGCGCCGGGCGCGATACCGGCGCGGAGATGGCCCGCCGGACTCGCGCCGGGATACCGGCCACCGTTCCAGCCCGGCGACGCTTCTTCCGAGGAGGCGCCGGGGCCGCTTCCGCACCGGTCGATGTCTCGCGCGATGGCGCGGACCGGGCGGCGGGCGTCGATTCGGCCGGCGGTCCGGGACGTGGCACGGACTCCCGTTCCCGTGCGGGGGTTTCCACGCTGCCCCCGCGGAT
>NZ_JBSFRU010000585.1:0-1683 GCF_053589395.1 Nocardia sp. NPDC003345 | reverse complement strand
GTCGTCGCGGTCTTCCGCCCGGGAACGCGCCCGCGGATGCGCGCCGGGATCCCGCTCGTCCAGCGGCGGCTCGGTGACCGGCGGCAGCACATGCAGCAGACCCGAAAGCCGCAGCACGGCATCGATACCGGTCTCCCAGTCCTTGGCCGCGGTGCCGACGGGGAGCATGCCCAGGGTCCAGTTGCCCTCGCTCCACAGCATCTGCACGGTATCGGCCAGCGATTCGATGAACGCGACCATCCGCTGATCGACGGCATGCCGCGCGATCTCGGGATTGGTGGCGAACACCACCCGGTCACCGATCGCGCCGAGCAACTCCAGATCGGCGTCCTTGGGTGGGTTCATGGTCTTGAGCCGCATATCGACATCGATATCCGAGCCGATCTGGCGGCGCACCGCGACCAGCGTCGCCGAATCCTCCAGGTCGAGCAGAACGAACTTCTCGCCCTTACGGATACCGGTCACCACGTCGACCGCGGTCAGGTAGCCGAGCTTGGCCAGCGCACCGCGCCGCCAGGTCGACGCAAGCGCCGGTTCCACCGACACATAGGTGTATCCCTGGGCTTTCGCCCACACCTGGCGCGCGTGACCGGTGCGCTGCCGCTGCCGCCGGTCGAAGTAGAGCAGCACGAAGGCACCCGCGAGGGTGATCGCCGCCAGCCCGAACCACATTGCCGTCATCGTCGCCTAGCCTATCGACCCGCCCGGCGGAATGCCGGGCACCCACACTGCGCGCCGCCGATTTCTCTTCATCGCCCGCCTCCTTCGAGTGCGGTACTGATGATGACCTCGGCCTCGATGGTGCCGTCCGGCCCCTTCTGTCCCTGCACGATCACCAGGTCCCCGGTGGGCAGCGCCTCGACGGTGCTGCCCGCCAGCGAGATCACCTGAGTTTTCGCGCTGGTATGCACGGTGACCTCGTCGCCGGCGAGGGTGCTCAAGGTCAGTGTCCCACCCGAATTGGCGCTGATGGTGCCCATCGTGGTGCCGCCGCCCCCCGGATCACCCGTATCGGGCATATCCGGAAGGCCGGGGAGGCTGGGCAGCGCGGGCCCGGATTCCTCCGGCCCGCCTGGGATCTCGCGGCCGATGGTCCGGGTCGTGGTGGTGGTATCACTGGCCGTCGAGTCGGAATCGTCTCGACCGGAGAGCATTCCCACCGCGATACCCGCCAGCGCGACCAGGACGATGGCGCCCAGCCCGAGCGCGACCCACAGCCCCGTGCGCTTCGGCGGCCGGGGCGGTTCGCCGGGCGGGCCCGGCGGCACCGGACCCCCCGGAGGTCCGTAGCCACCCGGCGGACCGTAGGGCCCCTGCGGACCCGATTCCGCCCACTGGTTCGGGTAGGCGTAACTGTCGTAGGCCGGCATCTCCCGGGTCGGGTTCGGCCCCGGCCCCCACCCCCCGTAGGGGTCGGTGCCCGGATAGGCCGTCGTCGGCTCCCCGTAGCCCGCGTTATCGCCGGTGGGCAGCTTCTCGGTCGCCGATTCGCCCGGCTGACCCAGGTGCCGGGTCGGATCGTCGTCCGGCCGCCTCGCCCAGGGATCGTTCGGGTTGGTCATATACCCAGACTAGGCTGTATCTATTGGCGCGGCTTCGCCGCGCGGGGTTCGGCCCCCTGAGCGTCGCCTGTCAGCGCTCGAGACTCGTGGCTTCGCCACATGCGCTTCGAGCACTGACAGG
>NZ_JBSFRU010000584.1:0-1684 GCF_053589395.1 Nocardia sp. NPDC003345 | reverse complement strand
CAGCGCCCGAAGCGAAGCGGCGCAGCCGCCAGTCTCGGGCGCTGAAACACGGGACTTCGGGGCCCGCAACCCGCCCCGCCGAAGGCGGGGCCAAAACAACGCGGGGCTAAAACAACACAGCGTCGCCGTAGCCTGTGGTTTGGGCGGTGCCGTTGGTGGCGTCGGCGCGGACGGTGACGAAGGGCATGACGGAGGCGGGAGAGAGGCAGCCGTTGACGTTGAGGGGGGTGTTGCTGTGGGCGAAGGTGTAGGGGAAGGTGGCTTCCTCGTCCAGTTCCGTCGCCCCGATGACGGCCGCGGTGACGGTGCCGGGGGCCAGGTTTACGGCGAGTTCGCCGGCCAGGCCGCTTTCTACGCCGACGGAAGGCTGGACGGCTACGCCTACGCCTACGCCGATGCCGACTGTGGGCGGTGCGTCGATGGCCAGGCCCAGGTCTACGCCGAAGTCCACGCCGATGGAGGGGGCGATGGCGGCGGCTACGCCGACGCTGGGTGAGATTCCGATGGAGATGCCGTTGGCGATATCGACGGCGCAGCCGACCAGGTATCCGGCGACGATCTCACCGCTGCGGAGTGCCGCGTTGCTTTCCAGGGCGACCGAGAAGTTGCCGGAGACCTTGACCGCGTGCACGAATGGCACGCCCATGGCGGTTTCGGGGGAGGGGACGACGTTGTTGGAATCCACGGCCGCGACCATGTGCATTCCACCGGAGGAGATTTCACCGGGGACGGCCGCGGTGGCGGCGCCGGTGACAGCCGATATCACCGCAGCGAATACGGCTACCGTCAACGAAATTCTGCGGTTCATAGCGCTCCAGTCGAGTAAGCGTCGAATCGGAACTTTCACAAACGAACTCACACGAGAAATGCCGCCGCGTACTTCGCGCGGGTGACCCCGGATCCCGCGGGCGACGCGGTATTTCTACCGCACAGGCGATACCGCGAGGTAGTTGCCACGCAGTAAACCCGTATCGACATGGCCGGATTCGCACCGGACCCGGGTGGGTGCAGACGAAAAACGCGGCGGCCCGGAAAGTTCCGGGCCGCCGCGGGGATGCGGGGGAAGCGGGTCAGAAGGCCGCTTCGTCGAGCTCCATGATGTCGTTGTCGAGGTTGGCCAGGATGGCGCGGGTGGCCGTCAGCTCGGGCAGGATATTGCGGGCGAAGAACTGCGCCACGCCGACCTTGCCCTGGTAGAACGACTTGTCCGCGCCGTCGGCGCCGGCGTCGAGGGCCGCGCCGGCGACCTCGGCCTGACGCAGCAGCTGCCAGCCGATCAGCAGGTCGCCGACCGAGAGCAGGAACCGCACCGAACCCAGGCCGACCTTGTACAGCTCGTCGGTCTGCTCCTGGGCGCCCATGAGGTGCCCGGTGAGGGTGGCGGCCATGGCCTGCACATCCTCGAGCGCGGTGGCCAGCAGTTTCCGCTCGCCCTTGAGGCGGCCGTTGCCCGCCTCCGAGTCGATGAACTTCTGGATCTGCCCGGCCACATGGGCCAGGGCGACACCGCGATCGCGAGCGATCTTGCGGAAGAAGAAGTCCTGCGCCTGGATCGCGGTGGTGCCCTCGTAGAGGGAGTCGATCTTGGCGTCGCGGATGTACTGCTCGATCGGGTAGTCCTGCAGGAAGCCGGATCCGCCCAGGGTCTGCAGGGATTCGGTCAGGTACTGGTAGGCCCGCTCGG
>NZ_JBSFRU010000583.1:0-1685 GCF_053589395.1 Nocardia sp. NPDC003345 | reverse complement strand
CCCAGGCCCGGGTCGCCCGCAGCGTATCGGTGCCCCGGCTGCTGGCCCGGGTGCGGGCGCGTGGATCGTCGCGCTCCCCCGGCCGGTCCTGGGCGGGGCGGCGGGCGGGGGCGCGGTCGCCGGGCGGCCGGGACCCGGCCCGGGGCCGGACGGAATGATAGATCTCGGGTTTGGGCAATCGCAGCAAGCGGCTGACCCGGCCGTCCTGGCCGGCGTGCAGCGCGGCCACCGCCTCGGGCTCGTGGCGGGCGGCGTTGGCGATGATGCCGAACATCAGCAGGGTCAGCGCCAGCGACGAACCACCGGCCGAGACCAGCGGCAGCTGCAGCCCGGTCACCGGCAGCAGGCCGACCACGTATCCGATATTGATCAGCGCCTGACCGGTGATCCAGGTGGTGGCCGTGGCCGTCAGCAACCGCAGGAACGGGTCCACCGAGCGGGCCGCGATCCGCAGCCCGGTGTAGACGAACAGCGCGAACAGCCCCAGGACCAGGGCACAGCCCAGGAAACCGAGTTCCTCGCCGATGATGGCGAAGATGAAGTCGTTGTGCGAATTGGGCAGGTAGCTCCATTTGGCCCGGCTCTGCCCGAGCCCGCGGCCCCACAACCCGCCGTCGGCGAGCGAGTACAGCGCCTGCCGGGCCTGGTAGTTGATGCCCTGCGGATCGTCACCGGGATTGAAGAAGGCGCGCATCCGGTCGGAGCGGTACCCGGCCGACAACGCCAGGACCAGCGCCGCGATACCACCGGCGGCCAGGATCGTGACGAACAACCGGATCGGCAGCCCGCCGAACCACAGCAATGCCAGCAGCACGATACCCATGGCGATGGTGGTGGACAGGTTGGGTTGCAGGACGATCAGCAGGCAGACCAGCAGACCGGCCGGCACCAGCGGTACCAGGATGTTCTTCAACCCGCGCGGATCGTTGGCGGCGCGGGCCGCGGCCCGCCGCGACACCAGCAGATGCGCGCCCCACACCACGAAGGTCACCTTGACGACCTCGGACGGCTGGATCGAGAAGAAGCCCAGGTCGATCCAGCGGCGCGCGCCGTTGACCGTACTGCCGACCCCGGGGATGAGCACCAGGATCAGCAGCAGCACCGAGAGCGCGAACACCGGGAACGACAGCTGACGCAGCCGCCGGAACGGGATCCGCAGCGCCAGATAGAACAGCACCGCGCCGACCGTCGCGTACATCGCCTGCTGGGCGAACAGTGAATAGGCCGAACCGCCGTCGGCGTAGGACTCCACGCTCGACGCCGACAGCACCATCACCAGGCCCAGCAGGGTCAGCAGCGTCGCGATCGTGACCACCAAGTGGAACGAGGCCAGCGGCCGCGCCAGCCAGGCGCCGAAACGGCCCACCTGTAGCTGCCGCGTACCGCGGGATCTCATAACCGCCGCCCGAGGTCCTCGTCCTTCAGATCCTCCACCGCCCCGGCGAAACTGCGGCCGCGGTGGGTGTAGTCGGTGAACATGTCCAGCGAGGCCGCCGCCGGTGCCAGGAGCACGGTATCGCCGGGTCCGGCGAACGCCGCCGCCTCCCGCACCGCGCGGATCATCACGGCCTCGGCGATACCGGTATCCCGGGTGCCGGTGATCGCATCGTCCAGAACTGCCTGCCCCATTCCTGAATGGTCTCGCGTATCCAGCTCGACGACCGGCACTTCCGGGGCGTGTCGCG
>NZ_JBSFRU010000582.1:0-1712 GCF_053589395.1 Nocardia sp. NPDC003345 | reverse complement strand
AGCGCTGACAGCAGACGCGGGCCGAACCCTTTGAGGGCCTCGCTGAACTCGGCGCTGGGTGGTGGTCGGTTCGGGGAGGGGGGCGTCCGGATCTGGATCAGTCGTCGTTTTTGCAGGTCGTGGGGCCGGGATCACCGAATTTTTGGGCGAAGTTGCCGAATTCTTCGGTGTCCGGATCGAGCTCGCGGAAACCGCCGGACCGCGTATGTCCAGGGCTCGGGCCGAGGGGTGGCGGCCCTTGCGCGGCGTTCGGGCCTCGGGCGTGGCCCGTTCGGGGCGAGCGGTCAGTGGGGGGACAGGTCTTTCAGCCAGGCGTCGAATGTGGTGGGGGCGATTCTGGCGTCCGCGCCCGGCAGGAGCGCGGTTCCGGCCATTTCGGGGCCGAAGATGCCCGACCAGGTAGGGATCAGGCGGAGGGGGTGGCCTTGGGCGTCGTTGGTGCGGCGAGCCATATCGACCAGGTCCTGGGTTTCGGGGCCGGCGACATCGCGGTAGCGGCCCTGGGGTGAGCCGGTGGCGATCTCGGCGAGGATCGCGGCGATATCGGCGGGGGCGATGGGCTGTATCAGAAGTGGGGCGATGGTGGCGGCGCCGTCGTGTTCGGTCCAGCCGGCGACCATCGCGGCGAAATCGTGGAACTGGGTCGCGGGGACGATCGTCCACGGCACCGGGCTCGCGGAGACCAGGCGTTCCTGTTCACGCTTACCCGCGTAGTGGGCGTTTCCCTCGACATCGTGGATTCCCACGATGGACAGCAGTACGTGGTGCCGGACGCCGGCGCGCTGTTCGGCCGCGAGCAGATTGCCGGTGGTGGTGCCGAAGTGGGCGACCGCCTCCGCGGGGTCGATGCCGCCGAAATTCGTGGTGTCCACCACGGCGTCGACGTCGGCGAGGGCGGTATCCAGTCCGGCGCCCGTAGTCAGATCCACCCCCAGTGACCTGCTGATCCGCACCACATCGTGTCCGGCGGCAGCCAGGGTGGCGGCCGTCCGGCCCCCGATATTGCCGGTCGCGCCCGCGACCGCGATTCGCATACTCATGACCCGCTCCTTCGTCTCGGCAGGGTTAGAACCTATCTCGGACTAAATAGATCCGCAATATCTTGGATACACTCGTGATCGTGAAACTGCCGGTGAGCACGGAATGGTTACTGCACTGCGCCACATCGCTGGCGCAGCTGGATCCGGGTGAAACGGTGTCGGGGGCACAGCTCGCCCAATACTTCGACCTACCCGCCCCCTACCTGGCGAAACAGCTGCAAGGCCTGGTCCGGGCCGGCCTGCTGAGCGCGACGACGGGCCCGCGCGGAGGATTCCGGCTCGCCCGTCCGGCCGCCGACATCACCCTCCTGCAGCTCGTCGAGGCGGTCGACGGCGGCGCCGCGCCCTACGAATGCCGGGAGATCCGGCAGCAGGGCCGCGGCGCTCTGCCTTCGGAGGAGTGCCGCACCCCGTGCCTGCTCGCCGTGAAGATGGCCGAAGCCCACGAAGCCTGGCGGCAGACCCTGGCTGCCACCAACCTCGCCGATATCGTCGCCGAACTCCCCACCTGGGCCCCTTCCCGAACGCGCCGACTGATCAACCCACCGTAGAAGCCCGCCCGCTCATCGAAACCGGCCCCGCCGATCCGGACGCTCCCTCCCCCGGACCGACCCCCACCCGGCGCCGAGTCCAGCGAGGCCCACAAAGGGTTCGGCCCGCGTCTGCTGTCAG
>NZ_JBSFRU010000581.1:0-1730 GCF_053589395.1 Nocardia sp. NPDC003345 | reverse complement strand
CCCGCGCGGCGAAGCCGCGCCAAAAAACACAGAACCTTGGCGAGCAGGGTCACCTTCATACCTTGACGAGAAAGTTCACCTTCCCACCTCCGCGGGCGGGATCGCTTCTCACCTTCGCGAGCAAGGTCACCTTCCCACTTCCGCGGGTGGGGTCCCTTCTGACCTTGGCGGGTAAGGTCACCTTCTCACCTTCGCGAGCGAGGTCACGTCCTCGCCTCGGCGGGTGGGGTGACCTTCTCACCCTGGCAGGTGAGGTCACGTCCTCACCTCCCCGAGCAAGGTCACCTCCCACCTCGCCGAGTGAGGTCACTTCCCCACCTCGGCAGGCCCGTCCCCCTCCCCACCTCGGCGTGTGAGGCCCCCTCCCCACCGGCCCGACAAATACCACGCTCTACTCGAACCTCGTTGTTCTCGCACCCACCTCGTTGTAGGTGGCGGTATCGCGTAATGGCCTCAGTATGCCCCCGGGTACCGACAGTTTCCGGTCAGGAGAGCCGCCACAGAGGAGAGACCGGTCCGTGGCCTTTGCCCAGGTCGTAGGAGGCTTCGAGGCAGCGGCGGGTCCATTCCTTGGCGAACTCGAAGGCCTCGGGGACCGTGTGGCCGTGGGCGAGGGCGCAGGCCAGCGCCGCGGCGAGGGTGTCGCCGCCGCCGTGGTCGTTTCCGGTGGCGATTCGGGCGGCGTCGAATTCCAGGAAGCGTTCGCCGTCGAACAGCAGGTCGGTGCTGGTGGGGGCGGCTCGCATATGGCCGCCCTTCACCACGACCCACTGTGGTCCGAGGGCGTGCAGGGCTTCCGCGGCGGTGCGGGCGGAGGTGAGATCGGTGACCTCGACGCCGGTGAGCAACCGGACCTCGTCCAGATTCGGGGTGACGATGGTGGCCAGCGGAAACAGGGTGTAGCGGACGGCGTCGAGCGCTTCGGCGTGCAGGAGCGGGTCGCCGTGCATGGAGGCGGCCACCGGGTCGACCACCAGCGGGGTCCCGGTATCGCGTCCGATTCCGACCTCGCGGCACACCTCGGCCACCGCTTCGATGATGCCGCTGGACGCGAGCATCCCGGTTTTCGCGGCGCCCAACCCGATATCGTCGGCCACGCACCGCACCTGATCGGCCACCACCTGGGGTGGGATCTCGTGGAATCCGCTGACCCCGACCGAGTTCTGCACGGTGACCGCCGCCACGGCCACCAGGGCGTGTACACCGCACAGCGCCATGGTCCGGGTATCGGCCTGGATGCCGGCGCCGCCCCCGGAGTCGGTTCCGGCGATGGTGAGGACCCGGGGCGGGGTCTGTCCGGTGGGGGTCAACGGCAAGAGCTTCACGGCACAACTGTATGCGGCGTGTTCGGCCGGCGGCGCCGCTGCCCGATACCGGCCCGGCATTGCGGTCGCGTTCGCCCAACGATGCGCCGATGTGTCCGCGTGTCTGCGCAAGGCTGCGCGGGAGCGGTCGTATTCTGCGGCTGACCAGGCTATATCCAGCTCATGAAGCGGAGGAAGCATGGCAGCCAAGTTCGAACTCTATTCCGATGCCGCGGGTAAGTTCCGGTGGCGGCTCGAGGCCGGTAACGGTGAGACGATCGCCGCGAGCCAGGCCTACGAAACAAAGGATTCCGCCAAGAAGGGCATCGCCTCGGTGCAGTCGAATGCTCCGGCCGCCCAGTTGGTCGATCAGACCGCGGGGTCCTGAACTTTCGTTCCGCCGGTCTCCGGCCGGAGACCGGCGGG
>NZ_JBSFRU010000580.1:0-1732 GCF_053589395.1 Nocardia sp. NPDC003345 | reverse complement strand
ACCGGCGAGTCCGAGGAAGCCGAACCCGCCGAACTGCCGCTGGGTGTCCCCGACTGGCAGCAGGCGTCCGGGCAGGTCATCGCGGGACTGCTGCAGTTGTGGGAGGGCCAGAGCGCCGACGCTCATGCCACCGCACGCGCCCAGGGTGAGGACACCGCGTTCCGTTCACTGCTCGGCGGCGCGGCGGTACTGCTGATCACGGCGCTGGCCTTCCTCGCTGCGCTGGTGCTGGCCAACCGGTTCATCGCCCGTATGCGCCGGTTGCGCACCGACACCCTGGAACTGGCCGATCAGCGACTACCCGACATCATGGCCCGGCTGGACCGCGGTGAGCAGATCGATTCCGCCGCCGAGGTGGCGCGGCTGGACTTCGGTACCGACGAACTGGGCCAGGTGGCCGACGCGTTCAACCGGGCCCAGATCGCCGCGATCTCGGCCGCCGTCGCCGAATCGCAGACCCGCGCCGGATTCCACACCGTGTTCCTGAATATCGCGCACCGCAACCAGCTGGCCGTGCACCGTCAGCTGGCGCTGCTGGACCGGGCCGAACGGCAGGAGGAGAACGCCGAACAGCTCGAGTTGCTGTTCGAACTCGACCATCTCGCCACCCGCGCCCGGCGCCACGCGGAGAACCTCATCGTCCTCGGCGGCGAACAACCGGGCCGGCGGTACCGGAATCCGGTACCGCTGTGGGATCTGGTTCGCGGCGCCGCGGCGGAAAGCCAGGACTACACCCGGATCCACACCGGGCGGGTCGCGGATGTGCGGGTCGTCGGGAAGGCCGCCTCCGACCTCATCCATCTGCTCGCGGAACTGATGGACAACGCCACCGCGTTCTCCCCACCGGACTCGCGGGTCGAGGTGTCGGCGACGGTGGTCGGCCGCGGGGTCGCGGTCGAGGTCGCCGACCAGGGGCTGGGCATGTCGGCGGAGGAGATCGAGGAGCGTAACCGGCTGCTGGCCGAGCCACCGGACTTCGGAGTGGCGGCGCTGACCGGGGACACCCGGCTGGGACTCTTCGTCGTCGCCACCCTCGCGGCCCGGCACGGGGTCGCGGTGCGGCTGTCCGAATCCGTGTACGGCGGGATCAAGGCCATCGTGGTCATCCCGACGCCGCTCACCGAATTGGGCGGGCCGCCCTCGGGCGAACGCCCGGCCATCGAAACGGTGGAGACCACCGGTCCCGCCGGGGGCGGTACCGCCCGTGCCATCGCGCGGGCCGGCAGCGCCGCCGCGCCGCCGCGTAGCGCCACCGGGATGGCCGAAACCCTCACCATCGTCACCGAACCGCGTCCGCTCGACAGCAGCCGCCCGCCGCTGCCGCGGCGTAACCGGCCACCCGCCGATAGCGATACCGGTCGTATCCCCGTGCTCGAACCACCACCCACCCGCACCCCCGACCAGGCGCGAAACCTCATGTCGGCCATCGAGGGCGGTACCCGCTCGGGGCGCCGCGCCGGACCCGCGACCCCCACAACCGAACACCGTCGAGAAGAAGGCAACGATGACCACTTCCCCGCGCACTGACCTGAGCTGGCTCCTCGAGGAACTGGTCAGTGGTCTGCCCGACGCCGAATCCGCCGTCCTGCTGTCCACCGACGGCCTGCTGATGGGCCATTCGGCCGCCCTCGACCGTGTCGACGCCGAACGGTTCTCGGCCATGGCCTCGGCATTCCACAGCCTGGCACGCAGCGCCGGCAGCCATTTCGACGCCGGCGGCGTCTGCCAGACC
>NZ_JBSFRU010000579.1:0-1734 GCF_053589395.1 Nocardia sp. NPDC003345 | reverse complement strand
GGTACCACCGCGGTCAAACCCGAGTGGAGTATCCGCACCTACCCGGTCCGCGTGGTGGGCGACGACGTCCTGGTCACCGCCTGACCGGCGGGACCCGACAGTACGAGAAACGGCCGGCCGCCCGTGGCCCGGTCACACCGGGGGCCGCCACGGCCTCCGGCGCATCCTTTCAGGAGTGAGATATGCCCGCGGTAACGGTGAACGGCGGCAAGGTCGTCTACGAGATACTCGGCACGACCGGTGATCTCATCGTGCTGACGCCGGGAGGCCGCTACAGCAAGGACATCCCCGGCCTGCGTCCGCTGGCCGAGGCGCTCGTCGAGGGCGGGTACCGGGTCCTGCTGTGGGACCGGCCCAACTGCGGCGCCTCCGATGTGCAGTTCTACGGGCAGACGGAATCGCATATGCGCGCCGAGACCCTGCACGGCCTGCTCACCGAACTCGGCACCGGTCCGGTGATCCTGGCCGGCGGTTCCGGTGGTGCCCGGGACTCGATGCTGACCACCATGCTCTACCCGGAGCTCGTCACCGGTCTGGTGCTGTGGAATATCGTGGGCGGCGTCTACGGCACCTTCAACCTCGGCGCCTATTACGTGCTGCCCAGTTTGCAGACGGTGCGCGGACTGGGTGTCGCGGGTCTGGTCCGGATGCGGGAATGGCGGGAACTGATCGCCGAGAACCCCGACAACGAACAGCGCCTGCGCGATCTGGACGCGGACGAATTCATCAAACTCTCACTGCGCTGGCTCAACGCCTATGTGCCGAAACCGGGCCAGACGATCCCCGGTGTGGACGACGAGATGTTCGAGCGGATACAGGTTCCCACTCTCATCATCCGCGGCGGTGCCCACGATCTGGACCATCCCAAACGGACCTCGCTCGAGGTGAGCTGCCTGATCGAGGGTTCGGTCCTCATCGACCCGCCGTGGCCGGAGGACGCCTGGGAGCGCGCCATGGAACAGCGGGCGCAGGGTCTGGTCAAGCAGTACAACATGTTCGACACCTGGGTGCTGGCCGCGCCGGAGATCCTGAAGTTCCTGGGCGACCGATGACCGTCGCGGGATCAAACCGTCTGGATCACGACCTCGCAGTTGGTCGAGGCCTCCAGCGCGGTGTGGATCCGGCTCTCCGGCACCCGTTCCAGATCGGCCTCCCGCAGCCGCACCCGCAGCACGTCGTAGCCCTGGGTGCCCGGCACCCGGATGATCTCCCCGGCCAGCCCGAAGCCGGCGAGCACGCCGTGCGCGTCGTCATCGGTACCGCGACTCACATAGGTGATCACTCCGGCCGCCGCGTCGGTGCCGAACACGCGCGCGCACACGGCGGTGATCCGCTGCGTATCGGCCGCCGCGTCGGTGCTGTCCAGCAGCACCTGCACTTCACGCCGGGACGGCGGTACCGCGCCGAGATCCTTGTCCAGCAACTGCCCGCCCATCTCGGTGAGGGCGTCGGCCAGTTCCGCCATACCGCGGGTCAGGGATTCGGCGGTGAGCCCACCGGCCGGATCGATATTCACCCGCAGCACCGCAGTTCGCATGCGGATCAGCCTAGTACGGGCAGCCCGGGCACCCGGCCCGATTCGAGTGCCGAGGGCACCGGCCGGAGCGCTCCCGGCGCCGAGCTCACCCAGGAGGGATGATGCAGCACACCTTCTCGTCGGCCGGAGGCCCGACGGTGGTCCCCTACCCCGGCAGCGATCCGCGCCTGCTCCGGGTAGGCGACGGGATGGAAACC
>NZ_JBSFRU010000578.1:0-1746 GCF_053589395.1 Nocardia sp. NPDC003345 | reverse complement strand
CCTCGGCACCCAGCTTCGTATCGCGGGCGTCGATCTCGTGCTCCTCGATATGGATCGAGGTCAGAACGTCGTCCTCCACCAGACGCTGGGACAGGATGATCGCGTCCTCGTAGTTGTGGCCTTCCCACGGCATGATCGCCACGAGCAGGTTCTTACCGAGAGCCATCTCACCGTTCTCGGTGCAGGGGCCATCGGCCAGGACCTGGCCACGCTCGACCCGCTGACCCTCGTCCACGATCGGACGCTGATTGGCACACGTGCCCTGGTTCGAACGCGCGAACTTCCGCATCCGATACGACTTACGGGTGCCGTCATCGGCCATCACCGTCACATAATCGGCGGAGACCTCCTCCACCACACCGGCCTTGTCGTTGACCACGACATCACCGGCATCCACCGCAGCACGCAACTCCATACCGGTACCCACCACAGGCGACTCGGAACGGATCAACGGCACGGCCTGACGCTGCATGTTCGCACCCATCAGGGCACGGTTGGCGTCATCGTGCTCGAGGAACGGAATCATCGCCGTCGCCACCGACACCATCTGGCGCGGCGACACATCCACGTAATCGACGCGGCCACTGTCGATGATCTCCACTTCGGAATTCCTCCGCCGCACCGCGATCCGGGACGCGACGAACCGGCCCGCCGCGTCGAGCGGTTCGTTCGCCTGGGCGACGATATGACGGTCCTCCTCGTCCGCCGTCAGATAGTCGACCTCATCGGAGACGACCCCGTCGATCACCCGCCGGTAGGGCGTCTCGATGAACCCGAACGGATTCACCCGCGCGTACACCGAGAGGTAGCCCATCAGACCGATATTGGGCCCCTCGGGCGTTTCGATCGGGCACATCCGGCCGTAGTGGCTGTAGTGCACATCCCGGACCTCGAGTCCGGCGCGCTCCCGCGACAGGCCGCCGGGGCCCAGCGCCGAGAGGCGGCGTTTGTTGGTGAGGCTCGCGAGCGGGTTGCGTTCGTCCATGAACTGCGAGAACTGCGAGGTCCCGAAGAACTCCTTGAGCGCGGCCACCACCGGGCGGATATTCATCAGCGACTGCGGTGTTATCGCTTCGATGTCCTGCGTGGTCATCCGCTCCCGGACCACCCGTTCCATCCGGGACAGGCCGACCCGGAACTGGTTCTGGATCAGTTCACCCACCGTCCGCACCCGGCGGTTACCGAAATGGTCGATGTCATCGACCTCGACCGGGACCTCGAAACCGCCGGGAGCGGTCATGGTTCGTTCACCGGCGTGCAATCGCAGCAGATAGTCGATGATCGCGGCGATATCCGCACCGGTGAGAACACGCGGACCCGCCGCCTCGCCACGGCCGGCACCGAGTTTCCGATCGATTCGATATCGCCCGACCCGGGCGAGGTCGTAACGCTTCTCGTTGAAGAAGAGGTTCTCCAGCAGGTTCTGCGCGGATTCCTTGGTGGGCGGCTCACCGGGGCGTAGCTTGCGATGGATATCGAGCAGCGCCTCGTCCACACCGGCGATATTGTCCTTCTCCAGCGAGGTCATCATCACCCCGGAGTAACCGAAACGCTCGGTGATCTCCTCCCCCGTCCAGCCCAGGGCCTTGAGCAGCACGGTGACCGGCTGCCGCCGCTTACGGTCGATACGCACACCGACGGTGTCGCGCTTGTCGACATCGAACTCCAGCCACGCCAACCGGACCCGCACGGTATGCGCGTGCTGTTCCAGACCGGCCACCGTGACCGGCCAGACATTGCGCGGGC
>NZ_JBSFRU010000577.1:0-1747 GCF_053589395.1 Nocardia sp. NPDC003345 | reverse complement strand
CCCGCGCGGCGAAGCCGCGCCAAAAAACACAGAACCTTGGCGAGCAGGGTCACCTACCCACCTTCGCGGACCAGGCCCCCAACCAGCCCTGCCCGAAAACCTACAACCGTGCCGCCGCGGCGGCGATGCGTTCGTCGGTAGCGGTGAGGGCGATGCGGACGTGCTCCGCCCCCGCCGGACCGTAGAAATCGCCCGGAGCCGCCAGGATTCCCCGCTCCGCCAGCCAGTCGAGCGTGTCGCGACAGGGTTCGCCCCGGGTCGACCACAGGTACAGCCCGGCTTCGGAGTGATCGATCCGGAACCCCGCCCCCAGCAACGCCGACCGCAGGACCTCGCGGCGGGCGCGGTAGCGCTCCCGCTGGGCGGCCTCGTGCGCGTCGTCACCGAGCGCGGCGGTCATCGCCGCCTGGATCGGGTACGGCACGATCATGCCGGAATGCTTGCGCACCTCCAGCAGTTCGGTCACCAGTTCGGAATCCCCGGCCACGAAACCCGCCCGGTAGCTGGCCAGGTTCGAGGTCTTGGACAGCGAATGCACCGCCAGCAGGCCGGTGTGGTCGCCGTCGGATACCCGCGGGTCCAGGATCGAGACCGCCGGCTCTTCCCAGCTCAGCCCCAGGTAGCACTCGTCGGAGGCCACGACCGCGCCGCGCTCCCGGGCGAAGGTCACCACCTTGCGCAGATGGTCCACGCCCAGGACCCGGCCGGTCGGGTTGGACGGTGAATTCAGGTAGATCAGGGCCGGGTTCTCCGGTCCCAGCCGGGTGAGCCCGTCGGCCCGCAGGAGCCGTGCCCCGGCGAGCAACGCGCCCACCTCGTAGGTGGGATAGGCGACCTCGGGGATCACCACGAGATCGGCCGCACCCAGCCCGAGCAGCCGGGGCAGGCCCGCGATGAGCTCCTTGGTGCCGATCACCGGCAGGACCGCGGCCTGGTCGACACCGGTCACGCCGAACCGGCGTGCCAGCGCGGCCACCGCGGCGGCCCGCAATTCCGGGGTGCCGTAGGTGGCCGGATACCCGGGCACCTCGGAGGCAGCGGCGAGCGCCGACCGGATCAGCGGATCCACCGGGTCCACCGGTGTGCCGACCGACAGGTCGACGAGGCCGCCGGGATGCGCCGCGGCCCGGGCCTTCACACCGGCGATGGTGTCCCAGGGGAATTCGGGCAAACCCGCACTCACCCTACGACGGCGGGAAACCTCAGTGCTCACCGCGCGCTCTAGTCCTCGGCCATCGGCGGGAGCTCTTTGATGAACGGCGGATCGAAATCGACCTTGCCCAGCTTGGTGGCGCCGCCGGGCGAACCCAGATCGTCGAAGAAATCGACGTTGGCGTTCACGTAGCCGCTCCACTGGTCGGGGGTGTCGTCCTCGTAGAAGATGGCCTCCACGGGGCACACCGGCTCACAGGCACCGCAGTCGACGCATTCATCGGGGTGGATGTACAGCATGCGGCCACCCTCGTAGATGCAATCCACGGGGCATTCCTCGATGCACGCCTTGTCCTTCACGTCAACGCACGGTTCGGCGATGATGTACGTCACTCCCGCTCCTAGTCTTCCTTCTTCCGGGTAACTGCGCCCGCACACAAGTATCCCTGGCGTCCCACAGGCTACCCCGCTAAGCCTGGCCTAAATTTTGGCGCGCTGTATTGATTGGAGCGGCTCCGCCGCTCGAGGTTCGGCCCTCCGGAGCGCCTGCTGTCGGCCCTCGAGACTCGTGGCTGCGCCACATGCGCTTCGAGGG
>NZ_JBSFRU010000576.1:0-1749 GCF_053589395.1 Nocardia sp. NPDC003345 | reverse complement strand
AGATCGTGAACTCCTGCGGCTACGATTCGGTCCCCTCCGACCTCAGCGTCTACCAGCTCTACCGCCGCAGTGTCGCGGACAATACCGGCGAGCTCGGCGACACCACCCTCATCGCGACGATGCGCGGCGGGGTGAGCGGCGGCACCGTCGATTCCGGTCGCGCCATGATGGAGGCCGTCGCCGCGGACCGGTCCAAGGGGGCGGTTCTCGCCCACCCGTATTCGCTGAGCCCCGATAAGACGATGGACCCCGATGTCGGCCGCCAGACCGATCTCACCGTGCAGCGGGCGAGCGAGATCGACCCGAGCCTGCGCGGCTGGGTGGGCACCTTCGTGATGGCCAGTCACAACACCAAGATCGTGCGGCGCAGCAACGGGCTGCTGGGCTGGGTGTACGGCAAGAACTTCCGCTACCGCGAGACCATGGGCGCCGGGACCTCTGCGCTGGCGCCGCTGGTCGCGGCGGGTGTCTCCGGCGGTGTGGTGGCCGCGATGGGGATCGGCGGGCTGCTGTCGCGCTTCCGCGGCGGGCGCGCCCTGCTCGACCGGATCCTGCCCGCCCCCGGCACCGGTCCGAGCGAAGCCACCCGGGAAAGCGGCTGGTTCCGGATGCGGACCTACGCGCGGACCTCCTCGGGAGCACGGTATCTCGCGAATTTCGCCGGGCTGGGCGATCCCGGATACAAGGCGACCGCGGTGATGCTGGGCGAGAGCGGGCTGGCGCTGGCGTTCGACGACAAGCCCGAACTCGCCGGAATTCTCACTCCCGCCGCCGCCATGGGCGACGCGTTGACCGATCGGCTGCGCGCGGCCGGTATGACCATCGATGTCGAGCGCCTGGGATGAACCTCGCGCGACGCACCATGAACGCGCCGGCGCTGGCGGCGGTGTACGAGAAGGTGTGGCGGCCGACGGTGTTCTATCTCGCCACCGGCCGCAGCACCGAAGCCGACCGGCGGTTCGCGGTCGATTCGCTGCACCTGCACCGGGCCCACCGGGTCTTGGATATCGCCTGCGGGCCGGGCAATTTCACCCGCTATCTCAGCGAGCAGGTCCCGGCCGGCGGCTATGTGACGGGTATCGACTTCTCACCGCCGATGCTGGCGCGTGCCCGGGCCGACAACGCGGGTCCGCGCGCGGGTTATGTCCGCGGTGACGCACGATATCTGCCGTTCGCCGACGGAACCTTCGACGCGGTCTGTTGTTTCGGCGCGCTGTACCTGATCCCCGATCCGCTGGTCGCGGCCCGGGAGATGGTGCGGGTGCTGGCGCCGGGGGGACGTCTGGCGATCACCACCAGCCACCGTCCCGATAATCCGATCGGCGAGATCACCCGGCTGACCGCCGCGGTGAGCGGACTGCGCATGTTCGACGGGCAGACCTTCCCCGACCTGTTCGCCGCCGCGGGCCTGACCGATATCGACCAGCGGGTGCACCGGTTCTTCCAGTACCTCACCGCGGTCCGGCCAACGGGTGCGCCCGGGCAGGACTCGGGGAGCCCGGTGGCGTCCGGTCGCGGGGTCTGACGTATCCCTGCGCGACTGCGACGTTCGACCCGATGATCTCTGTGGACCTGTTCCCCTGTGCGCCCCCGCGCGCCTGTGACACCTCACGACCCGCGTGCGGCATGTCACAGCCCAATCCCTGTGAGCGGCCGGTTTTCCGGCGACGCCGCCGCTACTCGTCGGTAGAGTCACCGAACATACCCGTGGGCCGGAAGGGGGATTCGAGATGGCGGTGCCGGACATGG
>NZ_JBSFRU010000575.1:0-1750 GCF_053589395.1 Nocardia sp. NPDC003345 | reverse complement strand
GATGCCAGGTCGGCGGCGGTGGCGAGGCCGGGGCTCTCGGCGAGGTCACCGAAGTGCCGGCGCAGGGCGGCGGCCGAGCCGTGGGCGCGGGCGTCGAGGGCGGCCGCGGGCGGGGCGAATTCCCAGGCGGACGGCAGTGCTTTGGCGATTCGGTCGAGGGTGAAGTTGTAGAACAGTGCGTGTACCACTTCGGGGCCGGTGGGGCCCAGTGGGGCGCCGCGTCCGGCGAAGTAGCCCATCCAGAATCCGCGGTAGCCCGCCGCTTTGAAGGCATGCAGCGGCTCGGGTGCGAAATAGGTGACGGCGTGCAGGGGTTCCAGCAGTGTCCATACCTGCCGGGCGTAGGCAGGGAGTGCGGTGCTCATGATCGTCACGCTACTGGCCGTGGGTTCGGCTGCCCATCGGTTCGTCCGGATCCGCGGCGGCGGTCCGGGCTGCGTCGAGGTGCCGGGGTGGCAGGCCCGCCGTTACCGCGTCGGAAACGGCGGATCGCCCGGGCATCCGTGGATGCCCGGGCGATCACATACCTGCGCCCGGTGGCCGGGTGAAGGGGATCAGACCAGGTCGAAACGGTCCGCGTTCATCACCTTGTTCCATGCCGACACGAAGTCGCGCACGAACTTGTCCTTCGCGTCGTCGGCCGCGTACACCTCGGCGACGGCGCGGAGTTCGGAGTTCGAGCCGAATACCAGGTCGTAGCGGGTGCCGGTCCATTTGACCTCGCCGCTCGCGGTATCGCGGGCCTCGAAGGTCTCCTGGGACTCGTCGGTGGACTTCCACTCGACACCCATATCGAGCAGGTTGACGAAGAAGTCGTTGGTCAGGGTGCCGACCTTGTCGGTGAGCACACCCTGTTTCGACTGCTTGTAGTTGGCGCCCAGGACGCGCAGGCCGCCGACCAGCACGGTCAGTTCCGGTGCGGTGACGCCCAGCAGGTTCGCGCGGTCGATCAGCAGGTGCTCCGAGGGCAGCCGGTGGCCCTTGCCGATGTAGTTGCGGAACCCGTCGGCGCGCGGTTCGAGCACGGCGAAGGAGTCGATATCGGTCTGCTCTTGCAGGGCGTCGTTGCGGCCGGGGGTGACCGGGACGGTGACCTGGACTCCGGCGGCCTGGGCGGCCTGTTCGACACCGGCGGCGCCGGCGATGACGATCAGGTCGGCCAGCGAGACCTTCTTACCGCCGGTCTGGGCGGCGTTGAACGATTCCTGGATCTTCTCCAGGGCGCTCAGGACGGTGGCCAGCTGCTCGGGCTCGTTGATATCCCAGCTCTTCTGCGGTTCCAGGCGGATGCGGGCGCCGTTGGCGCCGCCGCGCTTATCGCTGGAGCGGAACGTCGAGGCCGAGGCCCACGCGGTGGACACCAGCTGCTGGACGGTGAGCCCGGCGGCCAGCACCTGCTCCTTGAGCGCGGCGATATCGGCCTCGCCGACGACCTCGAAGTCGACGGCCGGGATGGGGTCCTGCCACAGCAGCACCTCGGAGGGGACCTCCGCGCCGAGGTAACGCTCGACCGGGCCCATATCGCGGTGGGTGAGCTTGTACCAGGCGCGGGCGAACGCGTCGGCGAATTCGGCCGGGTTCTCGTGGAACCGGCGCGAGATGACCTCGAATTCGGGGTCGAACCGCAGCGCCAGGTCGGTGGTGAGCATCATCGGCTTCTTGCGCTTGGCCGGGTCGTGGGCGTCGGGGATGATCTCCTCGGCGTCCTTGGCGACCCACTGGTTGGCGCCGGCGGGGCTCTTGGTGAGTT
>NZ_JBSFRU010000574.1:0-1750 GCF_053589395.1 Nocardia sp. NPDC003345 | reverse complement strand
GGGTTAATAGGGCCCCACCCTCGAGCGGCGGAGCCGCTCCAAAATTACAGCCCCACCCTTCGCGGAAGGGCACATCCGGACTCACCTTCGCGTAGGGGCACCCCCCAACCCACCTTCACGGCGGGGTCGATCCAAACACCTCCCGCCCCTTCGCGAAGGCGCTGATCCAAACCGCCTCCACGAGGCGCCACCCCCGACTCACTCTCACGAAGGTCCACCCAACCAACTCGGCGGAGCCGCTCCAACACCACAGCACCCGGCCCAGGGTGGCGGCCGGGTGCTGTAGCTGGGGTTACCGCCCGGGTAAGGCGGAACGTTTTATCAGGCGACGCCTTCCGCGCGAGCGGCGGCGGCGACGGCGTCCGCGACCGCGGGGGCGACGCGGGGGTCCAGCGGGCTGGGGACGATCTTGTCGACGGCGAGTTCATCGGCGACCACGCCGAGGATGGCGTCGGCCGCCGCGATCTTCATGCCCTCGGTGATGCGGCGCGCGCCCGCGTCGAGGGCGCCTTTGAAGACGCCGGGGAAGGCGAGCACGTTGTTGATCTGGTTCGGGAAGTCGCTCCGCCCGGTGGCGACGATTCCGGCGTACTTGCGGGCGACGTCGGGGTGGATTTCCGGGTCGGGGTTGGACATGGCGAACACGATGGACTCGGGGGCCATCGAGGCGATGAGTTCTTCGCCGATGGTGCCGGCGGACAGCCCCAGGAACACATCGGCTCCGGCGAGCGCGTCGGCCGCGGTACCCGTGAGGCCGCGCGGGTTGGTGCGCTGGGCCAACTCCGCCTTCACCGCGTTCAGGTCGGTGCGCTCGCGGCTGACGATGCCCTTGGAGTCCAGCACCGTGACATCGGCGACGCCCGCGGCGAGCAGGATGTTCGTGCAGGCGACTCCGGCGGCGCCGGCGCCGGAGACGACGACTTTCAGACCGGAGGTGGCCCGGCCCTGGACCTGGGCGGCGCCGTTGAGCGCGGCCAGCACCACGATGGCGGTGCCGTGCTGGTCGTCGTGCATCACGGGGCAGTCGAGCGCTTCCACGACCCGCTTCTCGATTTCGAAGCAGCGCGGGGCGGAGATGTCCTCGAGGTTCACCGCGCCGAAGCTCGGCCGCAGCCGGATCAGGGTTTCGACGATCTCGTCGACATCTTTGGTGTCCAGCACGATCGGAATGGAGTCGAGCCCGGCGAATTTCTTGAACAGCGCCGATTTGCCTTCCATCACCGGCAGCGAGGCACGCGGGCCGATATCGCCCAGGCCGAGCACCGCGGACCCGTCACTGACCACGACCACGAGCCGGTCGGTCCAGGTGTAGCGCTTGGCGAGCTTCTCGTCCTCCGCGATGGCACGGCTCACCTGCGCCACGCCGGGGGTGTAGGCGATGGATAGGTCGCGCTGGGTCTCCAGCGGCGCGCTGAGCTCTACCGAGAGCTTGCCGCCGAGGTGACCCGCGAAGATCTCCTCGTGAGTGATCGCCGAGAGGTTTGCGGCCTCATCTTTGCTGGCGGTGGCATTCGGTGCGTCAGTCACAGAGGACACGATTTCACTCCTGCTGGTTGCGGTCGTAACCGGTGGACGGTTACCGCCGGGTATTTGGTGTTATCTGCGTCATATCGTTCATCGGTGGCGCGACCAGGATGTTTCCCGATGGAGCCGTACGCCGGGGGAACCCGGGAACACCGGACATGTGGCGATGGGCAACGGCGCTGATTTCGGGCAGCGACTGTCCGGATGGGAGACGGACGGGTTGTCC
>NZ_JBSFRU010000573.1:0-1780 GCF_053589395.1 Nocardia sp. NPDC003345 | reverse complement strand
CTCTTTCCCTCCCCGACGCTCTTCCGATCTTGGTCGGCCCCGCACGCGCGGGGATGGTCCCACGATCCAGCCGCCGCCTTGCATCGCGACACGGTCGGCCCCGCACGCGCGGGGATGGTCCGGCATTGCCGATCGCGGTGTGGCGCGACCGGGAGTCGGCCCCGCACGCGCGGGGATGGTCCTTTCTCAAGGGGGTGTTCGCCGGCATCGCCGGTGTCGGCCCCGCACGCGCGGGGATGGTCCGCGACTGCTTGGTACCGCCTAGTACTCGAGGCGGGTCGGCCCCGCACGCGCGGGAATGGTCCGGCCTCGATCGTCCGGGACGAGAACGGCGTGGAGTCGGCCCCGCACGCGCGGGGATGGTCCCTACCTGGCGCTGGTGAGCGTCTCATGAGCGCGGTCGGCCCCGCACGCGCGGGGATGGTCCGATCACGAGACCACCACCTACGCCTCAGTGTTCGTCGGCCCCGCACGCGCGGGGATGGTCCTTGAACGGCATGATCGGGTTGTCGTTGACGATCGTCGGCCCCGCACGCGCGGGGATGGTCCCGGGCATGAGATCGTACGGAAGTATCTGATTCGGTCGGCCCCGCACGTGCGGGGATGGTCCCGGCGCCGGTGGTTTGAAGATGTCGATCCCGCGGTCGGCCCCGCACGCGCGGGGATGGTCCTTCCTTCACGTCGTCGCGGGTCGCGGCGAGCAGGTCGGCCCCGCACGCGCGGGGATGGTCCGTCGTACCACCACACCCCGTTGTCCAGCCTGTTGTCGGCTCCGCACGCGCGGGGATGGTCCGTAGCAGTCCTCGACCGCCAGGTCCGCCAGCGCGTCGGCCCCGCCGCGCGCGGGGATGGTCCGAGGTCTGATATGCCGAATATCGCAGTCCGCCCGTCGGCTCCGCACGCGCGGGGATGGTCCTCGGGCCAGTTTGCCCCGAACCACGCCGAATTCGTCGGCCCCGCTCGCGCGGGGGTTCGTGCTGGCAGATGCCAATGCCGCAACCAGACCCGTCGGCTCCGCAACTGCGGGGGATGTCCGCCTACCGCGATCGACACGATCGTCGGCGGAAACGTCGGCCCGGGACGCGCGGGGGATGGTCCGACCGCGGGCTTCCAGTCGGTAGACCTCGTCGCATAGGCCCCGCGCGAGGATGGTCCGAACCGCTACATGTAGCACGGTTCGCCGAAGACGAGTTGACCTCGCTCACGTGGGAACAGTTGGATGCCGAAGGGTGGCACCGCATGAGTGGGGATTATCCACAGCTGGACCCCAGCAGCAGCGCTGCTGCGCGGGCCCGTAAATCCTAGCCTCACATGACTTTCGTAGGGATGGATCGATATGGCCTCGGCCTCATCGTTTCCGCAGGTCAAACTCTGTGGTTAAGGCATGTGTCCCCCTCCAAACCCAACAGAACCGGAATCCAGGGGCGGCCGCCGACAGCAGCACGCTGACCGAAGTGAATGAAAAAGGCACTACCGGCGAACAAACATGCAGGTAAAAAAGTCGACCCCGCACGCGCGGGGATGGTCCCGTTCACCTTCCGCATCCGGAGATCCCGCTGATGTCGACCCCGCACGCGCGGGGATGGTCCGATACTGGCGACCTCGTCGAGCGGGATGATCAGGTCGACCCCGCACGCGCGGGGATGGTCCGGTGTCCTGATTCATGCGGTGTTCCTCTGGGATGTCGACCCCGCACGCGCGGGGATGGTCCGCGTGGTGATCATGGTGGGGGTCCTCTCTGCCGGTCGACCCCGCACGCGCGGGGATGGTCCTATCACCG
>NZ_JBSFRU010000572.1:0-1781 GCF_053589395.1 Nocardia sp. NPDC003345 | reverse complement strand
CGCGGTGATCGCGTGCGCCGACGGCGCACTGCTCGTCGACGAGGACAACGACACCTTCACCGCCGAGAAGATCCCCTACCCCGCCGGAACTTCCGGTAGCGCGGCGGAGTTCTTCCACCGCAGCGGAAGCGATGTCCTGGTCACCACCCGGGACGCCCGGGTGCTGGTCCTCGATATCGGTAAACGTTCGTGGCGCTCGATCGGCACCGGCCCGGTGACCGCGGCGACCACCGCCGGCGCGGGTACCGCGATCCTCGCGCTCTCCCCCGACGGGGTGCTGCACGCCTACGACCCCGCGACCGGCGCGGAAACCGCGCACAACCGCGTACTGGCCGCGCCGGTCGACCCCGCTGCGCCACCGGTGCTGCAGGTCGATACCGACCGCGCCTATGTCAACGATCCGGCGGGGCGGCAGATCCACGAGATCGACTACGCCGACGGTCTGCGGATCGCCCGCAGCTTCCCCCTCGATATCCGCCCCGACCTGATGGTGGAGACCGGCCGATGACCACCGTCCTGCGGCTCTGCGCCGCACTCCTGCTCGGCGCGTTCGCACTGACCGGTTGCGGCACCGGCGGTTCCGGCGGCGAAGGCGTCGTCGTGACCACCGATATCCTCGGCGATATCACCCGCGCGGTGGTGGGCGATACCGCGCCGGTCACCACCCTGATGCCGCCGAACTCGGATCCGCATTCCTTCGCGCTGTCGGCCCAGGAGGCCGCCGTCCTCGACGGTGCCGACCTCGTCGTGGCGAACGGCCTGGGATTGGAAGAGGGACTGGCCCGGCACGTCACGACCGCCGCCGACGCGGGAGTGCCGGTGTTGCCGGTGGGGGATCACATCGACGCGCTCCCCTATCGGGCCGGCGACGCCGCCGGACAGCCGGATCCGCATTTCTGGACCGACCCGCAGCGCGTGCACCGCGCCGTCGAGGTCATCCGCGACCGGGTGATCGAGACGGTGCCCGGGATCGACGCCGCGACCGTCCGCGCCAATGCCGACCGGTACCTGGCCGATATCGACGCGCTCGGCCGGTGGATGGGTGATCGGTTCACCACCGTCGCGCCCGAACGCCGCAAACTGGTCACCAATCATCATGTCTTCGAGTACCTCGCCCAGCGTTTCGGCTTCGAGGTGGTCGGTGCGGTGATCCCCGGCGGCACCACGCTCGCCTCACCGAGCGCCGCGGATCTGGCCGATCTCGCCGGAGCGATCCGCACCACCGGGGTTCCGGCGATCTTCGTGGACTCCGCTCGCCCGGACCGCCTCGCCCGAGCCCTCGCCGAACAGGCCGGTGTCGAGGTCCGCATCGTCGGGCTGTTCTCGGAATCGCTGACGCCGCCCGGCGGGGGCGCGGCCACCTACCTGGAAATGATGCGCGCCAACACCACCGCGATGGTGGACGGCCTGGCGCCCGCGTGACCCGGACCGCCGCGCGATCACGCCGCGGCGGCCAGCACAGGAAAGATGAGGGAATGTCATGCACATTCGCACGGGCACCACACGTGCCACGGCCCTGACCGGCCTGCTCACCGCGGTCGTCGCGCTGAGCGGCTGCGGTACCGACAGCGCCGCGGAGAAGACGATCGCCGAACCCCTGGCCGTGACCTACGACGGCGGGATCCACCTCCTCGACGGGAACACTCTCGAACGGCAGGGCGGCGTCGAACTGCCCGGATTCCTCCGCGTCAATCCGGCCGGGGACGACCGGCACGTCATCGTCTCCACCGCGGACGGTTTCGAGGTTCTGGACGCGACCGCGGCCCGCTTCACCGGAGTCG
>NZ_JBSFRU010000571.1:0-1789 GCF_053589395.1 Nocardia sp. NPDC003345 | reverse complement strand
GCAGAACATCACCGGCTTCATGGTGGGCCGCGATTACGAGGCCGGCGGGATCGCCAAACACGGGGCGAAGATGGTGACCGCGGTGGCCTGCGCCCGGGTCCCGAAGCTGACCGTGGTGATCGGCGGATCCTACGGGGCGGGCAACTATTCCATGTGCGGGCGGGCCTATTCGCCCCGGTTCCTGTGGATGTGGCCGAACGCGCGGATCTCGGTGATGGGCGGCGAACAGGCGGCGTCGGTGCTGGCCACCGTACGCGGCGACCAGCTCGACGGTAACGGGCAACCGTGGAGCGAGGCGGACCAGGAGAAGTTCAAGGAACCGATCCGGCAGCAGTACGAGGCCCAGGGCAACCCCTACTATTCGACCGCGCGGCTGTGGGACGACGGGGTCATCGACCCCGCCGACACCCGCACCGTGCTGGGACTGGCTCTCTCGGTGTGCGCGCAGGCGCCGCTGGAACCGGTCTCCTACGGCGTCTTCCGGATGTGAGCACGATGCTGAACTCGAATCATCCCCTGCCGTTCGACACCGTGCTGGTGGCCAATCGCGGTGAGATCGCCGTCCGGGTGCTGCGCACCCTGCGGACGATGGGTTTGCGCTCGGTCGCGGTGTACAGCGACGCCGACCGGGACTCCCGCCATGTGCGCGAGGCCGATACCGCCGTGCGGCTGGGTCCGGCGGCCGCGCGCGAAAGTTATCTGAACATCGACGCGGTGGTGGCCGCCGCCCGGCGCACCGGTGCGCAAGCGGTACACCCCGGATACGGATTCCTTTCGGAGAACGCGGCGTTCGCGGCCGCCTTGGAGGCCGCCGGGATCGTCTTCCTGGGTCCGCCGGCGAAGGCGATCGAGGTCATGGGCGACAAGATCACCGCCAAGACGACGGTATCGGCCTCCGGTGTCCCGGTGGTTCCGGGGATCGCGGAGCCGGGTCTCACCGACGCGGCGCTGACAGCGGCGGCCGACGATATCGGTTACCCGGTGCTGGTGAAACCGTCGGCCGGGGGCGGCGGTAAGGGGATGCGCCGCGTCGACGATCCGGCCGATCTGCCCGCCGCCCTGGTGAGCGCCCGGCGGGAAGCGGCTTCGGCTTTCGGCGACGACACGCTGTTCCTGGAACGGTTCGTCACCCGGCCCCGCCATATCGAGGTGCAGATCCTGGCCGATACCCACGGCACCGTGCTGCACCTCGGCGAACGCGAATGCAGTCTGCAACGCCGGCATCAGAAGGTGATCGAGGAAGCGCCTTCACCGCTGCTGGACGCCGCAACCCGGGCACGGATCGGCGCCGCGGCCTGCGCCACCGCGCGCAGCGTCGACTATGTGGGCGCGGGCACGGTGGAGTTCATCGTCTCCGCCGACCGGCCCGACGAGTTCTTCTTCATGGAGATGAATACCCGGCTGCAGGTCGAACATCCGGTCACCGAACTGGTCACCGGATACGACCTGGTGGAATGCCAGGTCCGGATCGCCGCCGGGCAGCGGATCCGCGCCGCGCAGGAGGAGATCCGGCTGCACGGTCACGCCATCGAGGCGCGGGTCTACGCCGAGGATCCGGCCCGCGATTTCCTGCCGACCGGCGGCACCGTCCTGGATCTGGTGGAACCGGCGGGTCCGGGAGTGCGGGTCGATTCCGGGCTCGCGGTGGGCACCGTCGTGGGCAGCGACTACGACCCGATGCTGTCCAAGGTCATCGCGCACGGCCCCGACCGCGCGGCCGCCCTGAACGCCCTGGATCGCGCGCTCGCCGATACCGCGGTGCTGGGCGTGACGACCAATATCGACTTCC
>NZ_JBSFRU010000570.1:0-1799 GCF_053589395.1 Nocardia sp. NPDC003345 | reverse complement strand
CGCTTCAGGGGCCGAACCCCGCGCGGCGAAGCCGCGCCAATAAACACAGCACCTTGGCGGGCCCGGTCACCTACTCACCTTGGCGAGCGGGGTCACCTACTCACCTTCGCGAGCAGGGTCACCTACTCACCTTCGCAAGCAGGGTCACCTACTCACCTTCGCAAGCAAGGTCACCCACTCACCTTCGCGAGCAGGGTCACCCACTTCACCCGCGCAGACAAGGTCACCCACTCACCTTGACGAGCGAGTGTCACCCACTCACCTTCACGAGCAAAGCCACCCACTTCACCTCGCGAAAGGCTCCCCCACCCCTACCTCAGCATCTCCGCGACCAGAAACGACAGTTCCAGCGACTGCTGAGTGTTCAACCGCGGATCGCACGCCGTCTCATACCGCCCCGACAGATCCAGGTCGGAGATATCCTGCGCCCCACCCAGGCACTCCGTCACATCCTCACCGGTGAGTTCGATATGCAACCCGCCCGGATGCGTCCCCAGCGCGTGATGAACCTCGAAGAACCCCTGTACCTCGTCGACGATGCGGTCGAAGTGGCGGGTTTTGAAGCCGGTGGACGATTCGTGGGTGTTGCCGTGCATGGGATCGCACTGCCAGATGACCTGGTGCCCGGTGGCCTGCACTTTTTCCACGATCGGCGGCAGCACCTCCCGGATCTTCGTATTGCCCATCCGTGAGACCAGCGTCAACCGCCCGGGTTCGTTGGTGGGGTCGAGCCGCTCCACGTATTCCACCGCCTGGTCCGGAGAGGTGGTGGGCCCGATCTTGAGGCCGATGGGGTTGGCGAGTAGTTCCGCGAACGCGATATGCGCGCCGTCGAGCTGGCGGGTGCGTTCCCCGATCCACAGGAAATGCGCGGACAGGTCGTACAGTGCGGGAGCCCCGGAGGAGTTCTCGGCCAAACGCAGCATGGCCCGCTCGTAATCCAGCACCAGCGCTTCGTGCGAAGCGTAGATACGGGCCGACTGCAGGCTGGGATCGTTCACCCGGCAGGCCGTCATGAATCGCAGCCCCCGGTCGATCTCCTCGGCCAGCGCCTCATATCGGGCGCCCGCCGGGGACTGCGCCACGAAATCGCGATTCCAGTCGTGCACTCGATGCAGATCCGCCATCCCGGCGTTGGTCAACGCCCGGACCAGGTTCATCGCCGCGCTCGCGTTCGCGTACGCACGCACCAGCCGCGACGGATCGTGCTCACGCAACGCCGCGTCCGCGACCAGCGAATTCACCATATCCCCGCGATAGGACCGCAAACCGAGCGCATCCGTGTCCGAGGACCGCGGTTTCGCGTACTGCCCGGCGATCCGCGCCACCTTCACCACCGGCAGGCTCGCCCCATAGGTGAGCACCACCGCCATCTGCAACAGCGTCCGGATATTGCCACGGATATGCGGCTCGGTGTTGTCGGCGAAGGTCTCCGCGCAGTCCCCGCCCTGCATCAGGAACGCTTCCCCGCGCGCCACCTCGGCGAGCCGCTCCCGCAACTCGTCCACCTCCGCCGGCAAGCAGATCGGCGGCACACTCTCCAGCACCGTCCGCATGTCCGCCGCATGACCCGCGTCCCACGACGGCTGCTGCAGCGCCGGCCTCGACAACGCGTCGTCGAGACGTTTACGCAGCTCGGCAGGCAACGGCGGCAGCTCGGGCAAACGGTCGATAGGAACGTCGACGGTCCAATTCACCAGTTCAGGATACTGGAGGGCCGGAAAGGCCCCTTCGCGAAGGGCGGGCTGTAATTTTGGAGCGGCTCCGCCGCTCGAGGGTGGGGCCCTATTAACCCCGGG
>NZ_JBSFRU010000569.1:0-1802 GCF_053589395.1 Nocardia sp. NPDC003345 | reverse complement strand
ATTTGTCCATCAGCTCCGCGCCCTTGACCGCGTGCACACTGAGCTGCCCGCTGCCCGCCAACGCCCGGACCAGGTAGGTCTTCCCGCAACCGGGCGGCCCGTAGAGCAGGACCCCGCGTGGCGGATCGATACCCAGCCGGGCGAAGGAATCGGGATGGCGCAGCGGCCACAGCACCGTCTCGGTGAGCGCCTGCTTGGTCTCGGCCATATCGCCCACATCGTCGAGACCGAGGCTGCCGATCGCCAACTCCTCACTGCCCGAACGCGACAACGGCCGGATCACCTCGAGCGCACCCGCCAGATCCTCGTGCAGCAGCCGCGGTTCGCTGTCGTCGCGGCTGGCCCGCGCCGCCGCCCGCAACGCCGCCTCTCGGCACAGCGCGGCGAGATCGGCCACCACGAACCCCGGCGTCGCCGCGGCCACCTCCTCCAATCGCAGCTCCCCGGTGGGGACCTTGCGCAGCAACTGCTCCAGCAGCGTGCGGCGCACCGCGGCGGTGGGCAGAGTCAGCGCGAGCTCCCGGTCACACAGATCCGGGGTCCGCAAGCGCGGATCGACACCGGCCGGGTTCGAGGTGGTCGCCAGCAGCGCCACACACGGTGCGGCCACCGCAGCCCGCAACTGGTCCAGGATGAGGGTCGCCACCGGTTCGGCGGGTTCCGGCAGCAGGGCGTCGATATCGGTGACCAGCAGAATCGCGCCCTGCCCCGAACTCGCCGCGGCCACCGCCGCCGCGACCTCACGCAGCCGGGCCCCGCTCTCCGCCGCGCCCACCGACGGCCCGTCCAACTGCACCACCCGTCGCGGCGCCGCCACCGCTCGCGCCAGCGTCGCCTTACCCACCCCCGCGGGACCGGTGATCAGTACACCCAGCCGCGGTGTCGCGCCCAGTGCCTTCAGCAATTCCGGCTCGTCCAACGCCAAACTCAGCCATTCGGCCAGCTTCGCCGCCTGCGCCCGCGCCCCCGCCAGTTCCTCCACCCCGACCTCGGTCGCCGGCGCGCTCGCCACCGGCACGGCCCCCGGCAGATCACCGCCGGTCACGGTATCGAGATGGCTGGGCACCAGCGACTGCCGCACCCCGCCGTCACCGTTCACCCGCACCGCCGGCGGCTGCGCGGCGGTCGCCGCTCCCGCCGTCCATTCGACCGCCGAATTCGGTTGCACACTGACCGGCCCGCCCGCGGGATCGGTCGCGACCACCGTCAGCAGCTCGGAGGTCCACGCGATACCGAACGCCCGCGACAACGCCTGACTGGCCACCGACGACGGAATATCGGGCCCCAGCTCCCGCGGCAACAGCGAAACCGTATCCCCCACCGTCACCACCTTCCCCAGCAACGCCTGCCGCAACGTCGCCGCCGGAATCGACTGAGTGGCATGCCGCGACCCGCTCACCGAGATATGCCGGGCTCCCTGCACCACCGCCGGCGACACCACCACCGTCGCGTTCTCCCGCAGCCCGGCATTCGACAACGTCACATCATCGAGCAGCGCCGTCCCCGCAGGAGTCCCCGCCGGAGCCCGGCCCGCCACCGCCGCCGTCCGCCGCGCCCCCACCAAGGTGATCCCATCCCACTCCCGCAACCCGAGCGCGGTCAGCACCTCGGGATGCAACCGGATCACCCCCCGCCGCGCATCCGCCGCGGAAGCATTCAACCGAACCGTCAACGCCAACTCAGCCACAACACAGATTTTATTAGCTGTGTTTATTGGCGCCGACTTCGTCGGCGCGGGTTGCGGGCCCCGAGGTCCCGTGTTTCAGCGCCCGAGACTCGCGGCTGCGCCGCCTCGCTTCGGG
>NZ_JBSFRU010000568.1:0-1818 GCF_053589395.1 Nocardia sp. NPDC003345 | reverse complement strand
GTTCCCCGATACCTGGCGCCAGGGCGAACTCTCGTTCCCGTTGACATATCAATTCGAGCCCGGACGCGACGACGACGGTGTGACCGTCGGTATCCCGGTCGCGCAGCTGGCGCATATCAAAGCCGTCGGATTCGACTGGCTGGTGCCGGGTATGCGCGCCGAATTGGCCGCGGCCCTGATCAAGACCCTGCCGAAGCAGTTGCGGCGCGCGGTGGTCCCGGCACCGGATTTCGCGGCGGCCGCGCTGAGAACGCTCACTCCCCGGGCCGAACCGCTGCGCACCGGCCTGGCCCGGGAACTGACCCGCCTCGCGGGCACCCCGATCGCGCCCGCCGATCTGGACCCGGCCGCGCTCCCGGATCATCTGCGGATGACATTCGCCGTGACCGACGCGGACGGCCGGGTGCTGGCCACCGGCAAAAGCCTCGCCCAGCTGCGAACCCGGCTCTCGGACCAGGTCTCCGCCTCGGTCGCGGCGGCCACCGCGGGCGCCGAGCGCGCCCCGGCCACGGTGTGGACGTCCGAATCCCTCGGCACCTTGGCTCCGGCGGTACGCCGGGAGGTCGGCGGGCAGACCATCACCGGCTATCCCGCCCTGGTCCCGGAATCGGGCGGGGTGGCGGTCCGGGTGCTGAAATCGCCCGCCGAGCAGGCGCGCGCCATGCGGGCCGGCACCCGCGCCCTGGTGCTGGCCGCCGTCCCGACCTCGGTCCGGGCGGTCACCGCGACCCTCTCCCCGGCCGACCGGCTGGTGCTGAGCCAGAACCCGTACGGCTCGGTGGATGCGCTGATCGAGGACTGCCGGGCCGCGGCGGCCGATCAGCTGATCACCGCGGCGGGCGGCCCGGTACGCGACCCCGGTGAGTTCGAACGACTCGTCGCCGGGATCCGGCCGAAATTCAACGATGTGGTCGTCCGGATCCTGCGCCTGGTGGTGCCCGCCCTCGCCGCCGCGCACGAGGTCTCCTCGGAGCTGACCCGGACGCGGGAAGCCGATATCGCCGACGACGTGCGCGACCAGATCACGGATCTGGTGTTCGACGGTTTCGTCTCCGAATGGGGCCCGGCGCGCCTGCGTGAGCTACCCCGCTACCTGCGGGCGGCGGCGGCCCGCCTCACGGCGCTGCCCGGGTCGGCGGTGCGGGACCGCCAGGCCATGGCCGAGATCGACGCGGTGGCGGCCGCCTACGACCGTCTGCTGTCGCGGCTGCCGGAATCGCGGCGGCACGCGCCCGATGTCACCGAGATCTGGTGGATGACGCAGGAACTACGGGTGAGCCTGTTCGCTCAGAAGCTGGGCACGCCGCAGCCGGTGTCACCCAAGCGAATCGAGAAGGCGATCGCCGCCATCGCCAGGTGATCCGGGCCTTCCGCCACGGGCACCCGGCCACCCGCGCCCGGACGAGAGGGCACGGGGGCCGGTCTCAGTCCCCGGCGCCGACCGCCGCGCGCGCCTGCCGCATATCCTGGATCTCGCGTTCGAAATCCGCTGCCGAGGTGAAAGATCGATACACCGAGGCGAACCGCAGGTACGCCACCTCGTCCAGTTCGCGTAGCGGGCCGAGGATCGCCAATCCGACCTCATGGCTGGGCACCTCGGGTGAGCCCTTGGCCCGGACCGCGTCCTCCACCTGCTGCGCCAGCAGATTCAGCGCGTCGTCGTCGACCTCCCGGCCCTGGCACGCCCGGCGGACGCCCCGGATTACCTTCTCCCGGCTGAACGGTTCGGTGACCCCGCTGCGTTTGACCACCGAGAGAATGGCCGTCTCGACCGTCGTGAAGCGGCGCCCGCATTCCGGGCAGGCGCGTCTGCGGCGA
>NZ_JBSFRU010000567.1:0-1825 GCF_053589395.1 Nocardia sp. NPDC003345 | reverse complement strand
AAATCGGGAAACAACGTCGCCTGATAGACGAACTCCGCGTACGCCGACTGCCAGATCAGGAAATTCGAACTGCGGAACTCACCCGAAGGCCGCAGGAAGAGATCGACATCCGGCATATCCGGTTCGTCCAGGTACCGGGCAAGCACATCCTCGGTGACCTTCTCCGCATCGATCTCCCCCACCGCCACCCGGCGCGCGACCTCCCGTGCGGCATCGGCGATCTCGGCGCGACCCCCGTAGTTCACGCACATCGTCAAGGTCATGACGGTGTTGTCCTTCGTCAGCTCCTGCGCGGTCTCCAGTTCACGAATCACACTGCGCCACAACCGCGGCCGGCGCCCCGCCCAGCGCACCCGCACCCCCATCTCGTGCATCTCGTCACGGCGGCGCCGGATCACGTCCCGGTTGAAGCCCATGAGGAACCGCACCTCGTCCGGGCTGCGGCGCCAGTTCTCGGTGGAGAACGCGTACGCCGACAACCACTTCACACCGATCTCGATACAGCCCTCGACGGTGTCCATGAGCACGGCCTCGCCTTTTTCGTGCCCCGCCGTCCGCGGCAGACCCCGCTCCTGCGCCCAGCGGCCGTTCCCGTCCATCACCAGCGCCACATGCCGCGGCACCAGCTCCGCCGGGATATCGGGCGGAGTCGCGCCGGACGGATGCGGTGACGGCGGACGGACAGTGCGGACACCGGCAGACGCGGATACGTCCGAACCGGCGGAGTCACGACGCAGGATCACCAGAAAAGACTATCTGTGCTCATGACACCGGCCGGATCGGGGCCTTCCCGGCCAGGCCGCTGTTTCAGTGACTCCCCACCGCACCGGAGGAGACACCGTCCGGATGGCCCGCGGAGTCGTGCGTGGACTCCGCCGGACCCGAACGCGCCGCGGCACCCGCCCGTTCGATCAACGGCAAGGTCCGGAGTTTGTGCTCCAGATGCCATTGCAGGTGCGCCGCTATCAGCCCGCTGGCCTGCCGTCGCGCCGATTCCGGGATCATATCGACCCGGTCCCAGCGGCCGTGGCGCAGCGCGAGCATATGGTCGAACACCGCGGGAGCAGGCATGACCGCGCCCGCCGGCCGGCAGTGAACGCAGACCGCGCCCCCGGCGCCGACATGGAACGCCCGGTGCGGGCCGGGAGTGGCGCAGCGGGCGCATTCGTCGACCGCCGGGGCCCAGCCCGCGTAGTCCATGGCCCGCAGCAGGAAGGCGTCCAGAACGAGTTCGTGCGGGCGCTGCCCCTCGGCGATCGCGCGCAACGCACCCGCGGTGAGGGTGTGCAGGCGAGGCACCGGCGCCCGTTCCTCCCCGGCCAGGCGTTCGGCGGTCTCCAGCACGGCGCAGGCGGTGGTGTACCGGCCGTAATCGGCGATGATCGCGGTGGCGAAAGCCTCGACCGTATGCACCTGGGTCACGATGTCCAGGCTGCGGCCGGGATGCAGTTGCACATCGATATAGGCGAACGGCTCCAACCGCGCCCCGAACTTCGACTTGGTACGCCGCACCCCCTTCGCGACGGCCCGCACCAAACCGTGCTCCCGGGTCAACAGCGTGACGATCCGATCGGCCTCGCCCAGCTTGTGCTGGCGCAGCACGACGGCATGGTCACGGTACAAGCGCACGCCCTGAGTCTAGTGTTGTGGTGCCGGAGCGCTCTCACCGTGAAGGTGGTTTGGAGGTGTCCCTTGGTGAAGGTCGTTCGGATCGGCCCCTTCGCGAAGAGGTGCGTTTGGATCGACCCGTTCGCGAAGGTGAGTTCGGATGTGCCCCTCCGCGAAGGGTCGCGCTGTAATTTTGGAGCGGCTCCGCCGCTCGAGG
>NZ_JBSFRU010000566.1:0-1829 GCF_053589395.1 Nocardia sp. NPDC003345 | reverse complement strand
GGCGGCCCTGCTGGCGCGGCTCTCCGGTGGCGACGATATCGCGATCGGTACCCCGATCGCGGGCCGTGGTGAACAAGCACTCGACGACCTGGTCGGCATGTTCGTCAATACCCTCGTACTGCGCACCGACGTGCGCTCGGGCGAGACCTTCGGCGAACTGGTGGAGCGTGCGAAAACAGCCGACCTGGACGCTTTCGGTCATGCCGATGTGCCGTTCGAACGGCTGGTCGACCTGCTGGCACCGGAGCGCTCGCAGGCCCGCAACCCGCTGTTCCAGGTGGCGCTGGCCTTCCAGAACAACCGGGCACCGGTGCTGAACCTGGCCGGTCTGGAAGTGTCGATGGTCGACTTCGCCGCCGGTGTCTCGCGCTTCGATCTGGAATTCGCGCTGGCCGAAAACGGTTCGGGCGGAATGGATCTGGCGGTGAACTATGCCACCGATCTGTTCGACGAGCCCACCGTGGACAGCTTCGTCGACCGATTCCGGCAGTTGCTCTCGGTGGTGGCCGCCGATCCCGATGTCGTGCTGGGTGCGGTGGAGATCCTGGGCGAGTCGGAACGGGACGAGATCCTGTCCCGCTCCGGTGGTGCGGCGGTGCCGGCGCGGACGTTGCCCGATTTGATCGCGGCGGCGGTGGCGATTGATCCGGGCGCGCCCGCGGTGGTGTTCGACGGTGTGCGGCATTCGTATGGTGAGTTCGATCTGCGGTCGAATCGTCTTGCGCGGGTGTTGGTCGCGGCGGGTGTGGGTGCCGAGGATCTGGTGGCGGTGGCGGTGCCGCGGTCGGCGGATTCGGTGCTGGCGGAGTGGGCGGTCACGAAGTCGGGTGGGGCGTTCCTGCCGATCGATCCGACCTATCCGGCGGACCGTATCGCGCATATGCTCACCGATTCGGGTGCGCCGGTGGGTGTCACGGTGTCGTCGGTGCGCGGGGAACTGCCGGATTCGGTGAACTGGATCGTGCTCGACGAACTCGTGACCGACGAGTTCTCCGGCGAGCCGGTGACCGACGCCGACCGTGTGCGGCCGTTGACTCCCGCGAATACCGCGTATGTCATCTACACCTCCGGGTCCACGGGTCTGCCCAAGGGTGTGGTGGTCAGCCATGCCGGTTTGGCGAACTTCAGCGCCGAGCAGGTCGACCGGTACCGGCTGACGCCGGAGTCGCGGGCGTTGGCGTTCGCGTCACCGTCGTTCGACGCTTCGATCCTGGAACTGCTGCTGGCCGTCGGGTCGGCGGGCGCTCTCGTAATCGTCCCGACCGGTACATATGGTGGTGCCGAGCTCGGTGAGCTGATTGCCCGTGAGCGGGTCACGGTCGGTTTGATCACGCCGTCGGTGCTGGCGTCGCTGGATCCTGCCGATCTTGCGGGTATGGAAGTGATCATCGCCGGTGGTGAGGCCATCTCGGCGGATCTGGTCGCCCGGTGGTCGGCGGTCGCCGAGGGGGGTGTGGCACGGCGTTTCCACAATGCCTACGGCCCGACGGAAGCCACTGTCGCGACGAATATCAGTGGTGTGCTGCGCGAAGGTGACCGTGTCACCATCGGCGGGCCCGTGCGCGGTATGCGGGCGCTGGTGCTCGATGATCGTTTGCAGCCGGTGCCCGAAGGTGTGGCCGGTGAGCTGTATGTCGGTGGTATCCAGTTGGCGCGTGGCTATCACGCGCGTGCTGGTTTGACTGCCGAGCGGTTTGTGGCCGACCCGCATGGCGGGCCGGGGTCGCGTCTGTATCGCACCGGTGACATCGTGCGCTGGCGTCGCGACGGCGCCGGTGATCCGGCGGTGGAGTATGTGGGTCGTAATGATTTCCAGGTGAAGGTGCGTG
>NZ_JBSFRU010000565.1:0-1848 GCF_053589395.1 Nocardia sp. NPDC003345 | reverse complement strand
CTCGGCGGCGATCAGGGCGGCCCGTCGGCGCGGGTCGGGTTCGGTGACGGCCAGATCGACGCCGAGTCCGCGATAGTTGTTGCGGACCCCCGGTCGCGGCGGCATCGCCATCGGCACCTGCGCACCCAACCGGGGGCTGTCGGCGCCACGTTCCCGCAGGTAGCGCTGTAGCGCCATCGAAATCGCGGTCAGTCCCACCACGGTCACACTCGCCCCGGGCACCCGGAACTCCTCGGCCGGGCAGACCAGCAGCCGCACAACATGTCCGCCGACCACCGCCGGCGCATTCAGCGGGCCCGGCGGATATCCGGGTGCGGGCGGGGGGATCGCGCCCGTGGCGGTGAGCCGGGCCAGTTCGGATCCCGCACGACCGGCCCGCACCCCGCGCCCGACGGTGCGGGCCAGGGCAACGGGCAGGGTGGCGGCCGCCATGAGCGAACGCCGCACTTCCGCCCCGCGTTGTGGCTCCGGTGCGGCAATGGGCCGATCCGCAGGGGTCCGCGGGCGGTGCGGACGCGCCGCGAACAGCGCCCGCGCGATATCGGATGCTCCCCGGCCGTCGACCAGGGCGTGTGAGATCTGCAGGACCGCCACCGTCACGGCGGAATCGCTCGCGGGGCTGTCGCGGATACGCCGGAAGACGTGGATGCGCCAGGGATGCCGGGTCGCATCGACTCCGGTGCTCACGAGCTCGCCGAGGGCCGCGAGCAGCGCCGGCCAGCCGGGGTGGTCGAGGGTGTGCTCGGCGAACCGGGCCGGGTCCGCGGCGGCGGGCACCCAGGCGGGCATGGCGAGACCGGTGGGGTCCACGCGCAGCCGGACTCCCAGTTCCGGGATCGATGCGCTGCGTCGGGCGAGCTCGGCGAATATGTCGGCGCTGGTCCAGGTGGATTCCGCGAAGCAGTACAGCAGGAACTGATCGTTGCGAACGCGTCGCGACAGCCAGTACATCGTCGCGTCCGGGGGTGCCAGCGGGATCATCGGCCCGACCCTAGCGACGCCCCGCACGGCCGCGGCAGGGCCTGCCGTGTACACACGAATGCACGTGCAACGACCCCGGGCCATATCGGCCCGGGGTCGCTCTGCCCGTTATGGGTACAAAGATCAGGCGTTGTGGAACTCTCCGGCCGAAACTCCGGTCAGAAAGCCGGCCCAATCGCCGGGCGCGAAGGCCAGCACAGGCCCGCTACCTTGGTCTTTGGTATCGCGGACCGCTACGTTGCCGTCTCCGAGAAATGCCACCTCCACGCAGTTCCCGTCCGGGCCGCTGTATGAACTCTTCCGCCACACAGCACCCGTCATATCCACCTTCACGGCACTGCACTCCTTCGCTGCGTCGATAATGAGATTCGATTCCTGCATAGTTCCTGACTAGCTGGTATCCGGCGGACTACACCGAATACACCGATGCACGCGCAGATAGCGAGCAAATATCCGGTTTGCCAGGATCGGACTCGCACATTCCGCGAACACATCTGACGCGGTGACCAAAAGCCCCTGTGAGCTTGCCCCGCACTTTCGACACTAGCAGGTTCGTCCAAGATTTGCCGAGCTCTTGCCAACTGCGCCAACAGGTTTGCCAATCCTGCTAAGATGCCGTATTGCTGCGTAATTGCGCACTTATAAGTATGATTTTGCTCGAAAATCGGCGGCTTCCGCTAATGGTCCGGTGTGATTGTTACGTGATTACCCGTTTATCGATTGTCAATACCCCTGACGCCCGTCGTGCCGGGTCGAGCGGCATGATGGCGCCATGCCCGAACGCGACCGCGACGATCAGGGACGCGCCGCCAACGCCCGGCCCCGCGACCGGCTGGGCCGCCCACTACCGCCGGGCAGCCCCGGTGT
>NZ_JBSFRU010000564.1:0-1856 GCF_053589395.1 Nocardia sp. NPDC003345 | reverse complement strand
TCCATACACGCCAATTCTGCGCGCTGGCGCGCGCGGGGTTCGGCCCCCGAAGCGTCTGCTGTCAGCGCTCGAGACTCGCGGCTGCGCCGCATGCGCTTCGAGCACTGACAGCAGACGCGGGCCGAACCCTCTGGTGGCCTCGCTGAACTCGGCGCGCCGAGGCGCTGGGGTGGAGTGAGCGCAGGGGGGCGTTCGTGTTTACGCCGCGGAGTCCGCAAACGACTTGATGCGCAAGGGAATAGAGCAGATTAGCGGTAGTAGACGGGCGCGGGGTACATTTCGGTGCCGCGTGTCTTGCCACACGAATCCCAGAAGTGCACTACTGTTCCAGAACGTGGGCGGTATCGCGAGCGACGCGATAAGGAGGTTACGGTGCGTGAACTTCGAGTGATCGGGGTGACGCCCGACTCCGCCCACATTGTGTGCGTCGACACCGAAAGTGGTCAGAAATTCCGGCTTCCCGCCGATGACAAACTCCGCGCCGCGGCCCGCGGCGATCTTGCCCGATTCGGCCAGATAGAGATCGAAATGGAAGCGACTATGCGTCCTCGCGATATCCAGGCCCGAATCAGGGCCGGTGCGTCCGTAGAACAGGTGACCCAGGAATCCGGGATGCCGACCAGCCGCGTCGAGCGGTTCGCCTATCCCGTTCTGCTGGAACGGGCCCGCGCGGCCGAACTGGCGCAGAAGGCCCACCCCATCAGGCCCGACGGTCCGGCCGTGGAGATCCTGATCGATGTGGTGACCGCCGCGTTCAGCGCCCGCGGGCACACCCTCGACAACGCCGAATGGGACGCCTGGAAAGACGAGAAGGGCTTCTGGGTCGCCCAGTTGCAGTGGCAGAACGGTCGATCCGAGATCGCCGCGCACTGGCGTTACCAGCCGGATTCGCATGGCGGCACGGTTTCCCCGCTCGACGATCCGGCCACCGATCTCATCGACCCCGATTTCGGCCGGGCCCTGCGCGGACTCGCCTCGATCCTGCCGGTCGAGGCCGAAACCCCGCCCGCCCCCGAGCCGGTGGCCGAACCCCGCCGCGAACCGGCCCGGCCCGCCGCGATGGACGAATTCTACGAACAGCGCGCGGTCGCCGCGGGCGGTACGACACCGTTGCCCGCCGCCGCGCCGATCACTCCCGGTGGTAGCCGGCCCGGTGGCGCACCCGCCCTGCCCGCGGCCACCGCGGCGACGGGCGCGCCCGCCGAGACCTACCGGCCACCCGCCGAGACCTACCGGCCGCCGGCCGAAACACATCCGGCTCCGGTGGAGCCGCCGCACCAGCCGGTGGCCCGTCCCGCGGCGGCCGCGCCCGCGGCACCCACCCCGGCCGCACCGCCGGAGCCCGTGGCGGCACCCGCTCCGGTCGACTACACGCCGGCCCAGGCCCCCACCGTAGAACCCGAACCGGCACCGGCCGTAGCCGCGCCGGCGCCCCCCGCTGCCGCGGAACCCGCACCGGCGCAGGCCACGGAGTCGGAACCGGTACGTGCCGCGGAACCGGAACCGGAACCCGCCCCGGCCACCACCGAGGCCGCCGCCATGGAGCCGCCCGCGGTCACCGCCGGCGAACCGGCCCCCGCCGAGGCCGCACCCACCCCTGCCGCCGAGGCCGCTCCCGCGACCGAGGACACCGCCGCCGAGCCGGCGGACGAGCCGGCCGCCGAGGTCGCCGAGCCGGTGACCGAAACCCCGGAACAGCAGCCGGAACCCGAGTCCGCGGCCAAACCGGCGGCCAAGAAGGCGCCCGCCAAGGCGGCGAAATCCGCGCCCCGGTCCAAGCGCGGCAAGGCTCCGATGCCGTCCTGGGAGGATGTCCTGCTCGGGGTCCGCAGCTCCGGCCACTGACCGGCCGACGG
>NZ_JBSFRU010000563.1:0-1877 GCF_053589395.1 Nocardia sp. NPDC003345 | reverse complement strand
GTGCCGCGCTGTCGGCGGACGCAGACGGGGAAGCGGGGGCGGTAGCGCTCGACGACGATGCCGAAGCGCCGCTGTGAGTGTCTCCTTCCGCTGCGCACGCGGTGAGAGTTATGGCGGCAGTTATTGCCACGAGAAGGGTGAATCGTCGCATGATTTGTCCTCGGGTCAGGGGCCTCCGGTAGGCCTGATCAAAAAATCTGAGCAATAGAGGTTTTCGTTAACATGTGCGCGAAGAATGTCACTGCTTCGAGATGTGTGACTGTGTCGATCGGCCGGCTGATCACGTGCGATTCCCTGAATCGTCGCGCCCCTCTCCCGTGCAGAGAATCACAGTCTCGCAGGATAGGCGTGCATTGCAATATCTTTCAGCTCCCACCCGGCGCTGCGCCCTCTCATGCCGTCGTGGATCGAACCGATGCCACTATTTTCGGGGGCATCGATGCAGGAGCGAATACCTGTCCTGCTGCGGCAGAATAGTGATACGCCGGGACGGTCCCTCTGGTCGACCGAACGGACGAGAAGGTCGATCCAGCCGAGTGCTCGGCCGATAGGGGAGAGGGAAGCCGATGCCCAGATGGCTCGAGGTGGGTATGCTCGAGGGGATTCAAGTGCCGGTAGAGATCGGATTGATTCTGGGGAAACCACTGATCGACGCCACCGGAAAATTCAGCCACTTCCTGGCCGAAGACGTGATTCGCGCGACGCGGGCCAAACTCGTTCGTGCCACCGATGAATTCCTGCAGGTAGACCGGGTATCGGAGGAGACGACGCGGTGGGACGAATCCGAGTCCTGGGGGCGTTCGACAGCACTTCCCCCGCCGGTTTCCGGGGAACCTGTTACCGGCCGCGATGCGGCACGCGGTATTGAACTGGCCTTTTTCACCGGAGATATCAGAAAGGAGCGCCTCTACAGCAAACATATCGACGGCCCGGGGCGTTCGACCGATGTCCTGACCGGGGTGTCGTTCTCTTCGACCCGGGGACAAGCCGCATTCTTCAAGAGAGTGAGATTCGAGCAGTCCTTCAGAATCCTCGGAACCTACTCCCGGTCAGGAAAAGAGGTCAAGGATTATCACAAAACCCCGTCGGCTTGGCCGACGAAAGAGGCGATAATACTCCACGCCGATTCGGATCCCGAGCTGGATGTCTTCTATGTCAACGCGGATGTATCCCCGTCATCTCTACACGGGGACAACACCGCGGATGGTTCGATAATGGCGCTTTCACCGGAAATGTTCGCCCGGGTGGTCTCGAACGACAGTGATATCCGCCGGTTGGCGGTATCCGGCGAGGACCGGCCGATAGTGGTGATTTCGAGTAACGCGGCGGCCCCGGGTTGCTCTTTGGGGCAACGTTTCGCCGAGGCCCTTCAGAATCAGGAGCAGTTACGGCGTGATGTTTATGTGAGCCGCGGTGAGCAGATCGTATGGGAACAGGCATTGGACCGCGCGACACTCTCGGTGGAACGGATGGAGCCGAAACCGGCGCCAACCTGGTCGGGAGCACGCCCGCCGGACGATGCAGCCACGATATGGGAGCTGTACCCGGCCACGGGACGGTACAGCCCATAGGCGGATCGCCGGTCGACAGGGTGCGGGCACCGGAGATCCCGCCCGCTGGGGACTGCGGGACACCGGGTCCGAGCCCGAGGCGCGCGATATCGGAGCATGGCGGGACGGCCCTCCGGAAAGCGGCTTCGGCACGGAGATCAAGATTCCCCAACTGCAATGCGCGGGTCGGCACCGGAACCGTCGCTTGTCACCGTTGCGCAGGTACCAGCAACAGCAGGGCACCGACGATACTGGTGACCGTGCGCGCGTGGTTCCATGCTGTCCAAGTCGACAGGAACGCCTGCCATTCGCGTGCGGCATCGGCCA
>NZ_JBSFRU010000562.1:0-1879 GCF_053589395.1 Nocardia sp. NPDC003345 | reverse complement strand
AGAGAGTTTCTAGGGTGGTGTGAGGGTAGTTATTAGGTGTTATGTGTAGATCCGGGGGGGGGGGTTGCGCGCGGGCCGCGTCACCGGGACAGATCGGTGACGCGGCCGACGGTGACCGAACTGCCGGCCCTGTACCGCGTCCGGGCCGGCAGTTTCGGGTTCCCGCCTACTTACCGGTCACGAAATCGGCGGCCCGGGCGCCGATGAACATACTGGGCGCATGGGTGTGCCCGCGCACGAGCACCGGCATGATCGACGCGTCCGCGACCCGCAGCCCTCGGACACCCCGGACCCGTAGTTGCGGATCCACCACGCTCTGATCGTCGGTGCCCATGCGGCAGGTTCCGGCCGGGTGATACAACGTATGCGCGTAGTTGTTCAGGGCCAGGGCCCGGGTTTCGGCCGCGGCGGGACCGCCCGGGGCCTCGGGCGGGTAGCACAGCGATCCCAGGACTTCCCGCATGGCCGCGGTATCGGCGATCTCGGCGCAATACTTCAGACCGGCCATGATCGCTGCCCGGTCGGCGCCGTCGGGATCGGAGAGGTACTTCGGATCGATCACCGGTTTGGCCGAGGGATCCTTGGACGCGAGTGTGACCGTGCCGCGGCTGCGCGGCCGCAGCAGAACGGTGGCCAGGATGACGCCGTGCGCGGTCGGATCGATGAGGCCCTCGTGATAGAACGGGGCCGGCGCGTAGACCAGCTCCAGGTCGGGCTGGTCCAGCGCGGGGTCGCTGCGCAGGAAGCCGTAGGCCTCGCCGACATTCGAGGTGAGCATCCCGCGGTGGCGGAGCAGGTAGTTGACCAGCTGCGCCGGCTTCTCCGCACCGAACAGCGAATCGGATTCCACCTCGAAGCCCAGGCCCGCGACCAGGTGGTCCTGCAGATTCGTCCCGACTTCGGGGGCGTGATGGCGGACCTCGATACCATGCCGTCCGAGTTCGGCCCGGTCACCGATGCCGGACAGCATGAGCAGCTGGGGGCTGTTGACGGCCCCGCCGCACAGGATCACCTCTTCGGTCGCGGTAACCGTTTGCACCGCGCCGCCGCGCAGGTATTCGACCCCCGTGGCCCGGTCGCCGTCGAAGGTCACCCGGGTGGCGGTCGCCTCGGCGAGGACCCGCAGATTACGGCGCTTCATCGCGGGGCGCAGGTAGGCGTCCGCGGTGCTCCAGCGGCGGCCCCGGTATTGCGTGACCATGGTCTGGGTGAAACCCTGCGGCTCCGGGAGGTTCGGCTCCTCCACGGTGTAACCGCGTTCGGCCACCGCCCGCAGGTAGGCGGCCGTGGAGGGCCGGGGGCTGCGTTGCCGGGAGATGTGCAGCGGACCGCCGGTGCCGTGGTCGTCCCCGCCGGGGCCCTCCACGTCCTCGATCGCGCGGAACTGTTCGACCGCCTTCTCGAATCCCCATTCGGGGCCCGCGGCGGCGGCCCACTCCTCGTAGTCGGCGCGGAAGCCGCGCACCCACATCTGGGCGTTCAGGGACGAGGAGCCGCCGAAGGTCTTGCCGCGCGGCCAATAGATTTGCCGGTCGCCCAGTTGCGGCTGGGGTTCGGTGAGATAGTCCCAGTCATACGGAGTGCGGAAGAGTTTGGAGAAGCCGGCCGGGATCCGGATGAACTTGTCCTTGTCCGGCGGACCCGCTTCGAGCAGGACGACGGATCGTCCCGGGTCGGCACTGAGCCGGTTCGCGAGCACCGCACCCGCCGACCCGGATCCGACGATTACATAGTCCGCACTGACGTCTGTCACCTTCGCACCTTTCGACACTGTGTCGGCCCAACATACGAGAGTGCGGACGGGTGTGGGGACAGTTGGCTGTTTGCCGGTTCCGCGTCGCCTCCGCCGGGTATAACCTGCGCATGAGTTACCCGGTGG
>NZ_JBSFRU010000561.1:0-1885 GCF_053589395.1 Nocardia sp. NPDC003345 | reverse complement strand
CGAAGCGCTGTCGGAGTTGCCGCAGAACCGCAAGATCGTGCTGCACTGCAAGACCGGTGTGCGGTCGGCCGAGGCGCTGGCGGCGCTCAAGCGGGCCGGGTTCGCCGACGCCACCCATCTCCAGGGCGGTGTGATCGCGTGGGCCCATCAGGTGGACCCCTCGCTGCCCGTCTACTGACCCGATATCACTGCCGGAACGGGCGTGTCGCGGCCCTGCCACGCCACGGTGTGGCGCCCCGCCCGCGCCCGGGTCCGCAGGTACGGTACGGCCCGTGACCACCACAGTCGAACCTCCCGAGCATGTGCGGGCCACTTTCGGGCTGCGCGAGATGACCCCGGTCGCCCTCGGTGATTGGGAGGGCGGCTGGCGCCTCGGTGATGTGGTGCTCAGCCCGGTCGCCGACCATGCGCGGGCCGCGTGGTCGGCCAAGACCCGGGAGAGTCTGCGGGTGGACGGTTTGCGGCTGGCCAAACCGGTCCGTGCCACCGACGGGCGGTACGTGGTGTCGGGCTGGCGCTGCGATACCCATATGCCCGGGGCCCCCGAACCCCGGCACGACGAGGTGGTTTCGGTATCGCTGCGGCTGCACAAGGCGACCGCGCATCTGGACCGGCCGCGTTTCCTGTCCCAGCCGCCGGTGACGCCGTGGCTGGATGTGGATGTTTTCGTGGCGGCCGATCGGGCCGCGTGGGAAGCGGTGCCGCTGCGCACCCTGCGGGCGGCCGGCGCGGTGATGGAGAATTCGCCCGACGGCCGGCACAGTCTCGAATTGATCGGGCAACTGGCCACGTTGCGTAAACCGGTGCGGACTCCGCCCCAATTGGTCCACGGTGATCTGTTCGGCACCGTGCTCTTCGCGGGTTCCGATACGCCCGCGCTCACCGATCTGACCCCGTATTGGCGGCCGCCGGCCTGGGCGGCCGGGGTTGTCGTGGTGGACGCGCTGTCCTGGGGCGGTGCCGACGACGGGCTGCTCGAACGCTGGTCCGAACTGCCGGAATGGCCGCAGATGCTGTTGCGCGCGGTGATGTTCCGGCTGGCTGTACATGTGCTGCATCCCCGGTCGACGCCGGAAGCGCTGCCGGGTCTGGTGCGTACCGCCGATATGGTGCGGTTCCTGCTCTGATCCGGCCTGCCGGTTCCCGGCAGCGTGACCGGCGGCGGTGGTGAACGGCGCCGCGTGACAGTGGCGAGTGGTACCGGCATACGACCGGCGGGCCGGTTGGTGACCGGCCCGCCGGGTTCGCGGATATTCACACCGGTGTCGCGCAGTGCTGGTGTGTTCGCGGGTTTCCGGTGTGTCAGATGTTGGCGTAGGCCAGCGACGGAACCCGGGTCACCGCGAACGAGGACCGTTGGTAGAACCACCAGGTGACGCCGCCCATCACCAAGAACGCCACAGCGTAGGCCCAGAAGGCCGGGGCCATGGTCCCGAAGTTGGTGTTGGACAGCCGCAATGCCTGCTGGAGGATGAAGCCACCGAACGCGCCGACTGCGCCGATGACCCCGATCGCGGCCCCGGCCTGGCGTTTGGCCGACGCGGCCGATTCAGCGGGGTCGATTCCGTGCTCGGAGGCGTACTTCTTCGCCTCGGCGGTGAAGATGGACGGGATCATCCGGTAGGTCGAGCCGTTGCCGATACCGGTGAGCACGAACAGCACCAGGAACGCGAGCAGGTACAGCGGGAAGCTCTTCATCTCCAGCGCCGCCATGATGAGCGCCACGGCCACCGCCATACCGCCGAACACCATGATGGTGATCCTCGCGCCGCCGCCGAGCTTGTCCGACAGCCAGCCGCCGAACGGGCGGGAGAACGAACCCACGAAGGCGCCGAGGAAGGCGAGGTTACCGATGGTGCTGATCCAGCCGATATTGGCCAGATCC
>NZ_JBSFRU010000560.1:0-1906 GCF_053589395.1 Nocardia sp. NPDC003345 | reverse complement strand
GCCCGGGTGGTCGGCGACCTCCGCCGGGGTCCATGCGCCGATGACGGGGTCGGATATCGGGTTGATTCACGTGCTACCGGCGGCCGGATACTCGCCCCGGCCTGCGGTTCGCGTGCCACCACCGTAACTGCTTGTGAACCCATGCACAAAGTCGGTGAAATTCGCCTCATTTTGTGTCGCGGCCCGACCTTGTACGATTCCGCGCCGCGATCACGTCACCTCGGACGAGCGAGGTCGGCTCGCAATCGGGTCTCGTCGACATCGAAATAGCTGTGCTCACGGCCGTCGAGCAGCACCACCGGGAGCCGGTCACCGAATTCCGCCCGCAAACCCGGGTCGGTCGCCGCGGCGACATCCACATCCAGCGACCCGGGCTCTATCCCGAATTCGGCGCAGATCACCCGCAACTGCGCCAGTGCTCGATCACACATTCCGCAACCGGCGCGGGTCAGCAGAGTCACCTGGTGCGTGGCAGGGGCGGCGGAGTTGTCGGAGTCGCTCATAACCGATATTCAACCCGCCCCGCCGAGACGCCCACGCCACTGCAGTGCGTCCCGGCGCACGCCTCCGGTTAGTGTGGACGTGATTCGCGCGAACAGGCGGAGGTACTGGTGCCGGAACGATCGAAGGTGGGGAAAACCGGATTCATCGCGGGCCGGTTCGGGGAACTTCCGGTCCGATGGAATCTGGGCCCGCTCGGGCAGGGCCTGTCCGAGCAGCTCGCGCGTATCTCGCGCAGCCCGTTCGGACCGAGCGAAGAAGAGGTCCGCGCCAACGTCGCGGGCGAGGCCAGCGCCGACGCGGCGCTGGCCCTGCAGGACGCCGAACGGGCCGGTGCCATCGGCACACCCGGCCCGGAGGCCCCCCGCGACCTCACCGCGGCCGCATTCTTCGACGTGGACAACACCATGGTGCAGGGCGCCTCGATCGTGCATTTCGCCCGCGGATTGGCCGCCCGCAAATACTTCCGCAGTTCCGACCTGGTGGATATCGCCTGGAAACAAGTGAAGTTCCGGGTCACCGGAAAAGAGAACAGCGTCGATATGGCCTCGGGCAAAGAGAAGGCACTGGAATTCATCGCCGGCCGCTCGACCGCCGAACTCGCGGCCCTCGGCGAAGAGATCTACGACGAGATCATCGCCGACAAGATCTGGCCCGGTACCCGCGCACTGGCACAGATGCACCTCGACGCCGGCCAGCAGGTCTGGCTGGTCACCGCCACCCCGGTAGAGCTGGCCCAGGTGATCGCCAAACGGCTCGGCCTCACCGGCGCCCTCGGCACGGTCGCCGAAAGCGTCGAGGGCAGATTCACCGGCCGCCTGGTCGGCGATATCCTGCACGGCCTCGGCAAAGCCCACGCGGTCCGCGCCCTCGCCATCCGCGAGGGCCTCAATCTCAAACGCTGCACCGCCTACTCCGACAGCCACAACGACGTCCCCATGCTGTCACTCACCGGCACCGCGGTCGCCATCAACCCCGATTCGGACCTACGGGAGGTCGCCAAGGCGCGAGGGTGGGAGATCCGGGATTTCCGGACCGGACGCAAAGCCGCCAAAATCGGCGTTCCCACCGCGCTGGCATTGGGTGCGGCAGGGGGTGCGGTAGCGGCGGCGGTCACCCGGCGGCGGGGGGTGCGGTGAGGGGTGCTGGGGGGGCGTTGTCGGGGGTGTTGGGGATGGATGGCGGGGAGAGCCTGTTCGCCGGGGGAGGGGTGGGTCTGGAGGTGACCTTGCTCGCCGGGGTGGGAAGTTGAGCTTGCTCGCCAAGGTGAGGGTGAGTACGTGACCCCGCTCGGCAAGGTGACAAGGTGACCTTGCTCGCGAAGGTGAGGACGTGACCCCGCCCGCGGAGGTGGGAAGGTGACCCTGCCCGCCAAAGTGAGGACGTGACCCCGCCCGCGGAAGTG
>NZ_JBSFRU010000559.1:0-1926 GCF_053589395.1 Nocardia sp. NPDC003345 | reverse complement strand
GCGGACCTTGGCGTCCAGCGCGCCGAACGGTTCGTCGAGCAGCAGCACCTGCGGGTCGACGGCCAGGGCGCGGGCCAGGGCCATCCGCTGGCGCTGGCCGCCGGACAGTTGCGCGGGATATCGGTGCTGGAAGCCGTCGAGGCCGACGATTCCGAGCAGTTCGTCGACCCGTTTGGCGATCTCGGGTTTGGGCCGTTTCCGGATGGTCAGGCCGAAGGCGACGTTGTCGCGGACGGTCATATGTTTGAACGCGGCGTAGTGCTGGAAGACGAAGCCGATATCGCGTTTCTGCGGCGGTACCCGGGTCACGTCCCGGCCGCCGATGGTGACGACCCCCGAATCGAGGTTCTCCAGCCCGGCGATGGACCGCAGCAGCGTCGATTTCCCGGAGCCGGAGGGGCCCAGCAGCGCGGTCAGCTCACCGGAGGGTATGTCGAGGCTGACATCGTCGAGTGCGGCGAAGGAACCGTAGTTCTTGCGCGCGTTGGTCACGGTGATCATGGGCGGCCTCCGGCATGCACGGTCACGGATATCTCCTTCGAAGCTGGTACGCGCGGTCCGCGGAGGCCGGGGTATCGCGTCACGACACGTCCCGTTTGCGTTCCAGGAGCGTCATCAACAGCAGGGTGAGCAGCGCGAGGCCCATCAGCAGGACCGCGGCGCAGTAGGCGCCGAAATCGTTGTGATCGTTGATATAGCGTTCGTGCACCAGCAGGGTCAGCGTCTGCGAGACCCCGGGGAAGCCGGAGGACACCATGATCACCGCGCCGAACTCGCCGAGGGCGCGGGCCACGGTGAGCACCACGCCGTAGGTGAGGCCCCAGCGGATGGCGGGGACGGTGATACGCCAGAAGGTCTGCCAGCCGGAGGCGCCGAGGGTGGCGGCGGCCTGTTCCTGGTCGTCGCCGATCTCGTGCAGTACCGGCTCGACCTCGCGGACCACGAACGGCATGGTCACGAAGATGGTGGCCAGCACCATGCCGGGGAGCGCGAAGATCACCCGGAAACCCCATTCGGTGACCACGCCGAACCAGCCGCCGACGCCCCACAGCATGATCAGCGCGACACCCACCACCACGGGTGAGACCGCGAAGGGCAGGTCGACCACGCCCTGGAGCAGTCGCCGGCCGGGGAAGTTGCCGCGCACCAGGGCCAGCGCGATCACCACCCCGAGGATCACGTTCACCGGCACGACGATCGCCAGGATGATCATGGAAAGGTTGAACGCGGAGATGGCGGCCGGGGTGGTGATCTGGTCGACGAACGCGCCGATACCGTGCTCGAAGGCCCGGTACAGGATGATCCCCAGCGGCAGCACCAGCAGGACGAACAGGTAGCCGAGGGCGACCACGCGCAGGGTCACCCGGCCGGGTGTGGACAGTTTCATCGGGCCTCGCGCTCCTTCCGCGCGGTGCGCTCGGCGAAGATCCGCAGCACCAGCAGCACCACGAACGCGATCACCAGCAGCGCCACCGATACCGCGGCCGCGTGCACCGGTCGGTCGATCTCGATCTGCTGCTGGATGTATTGCGAGGCCACCTGGGTATCGCGCGGGATATTGCCGCCGATCAGCACGACCGACCCGAATTCGCCGATCGCGCGGGCGAAGGCCAGCCCGCCGCCGCTGATGATGGCGGGCGCCAGGGTCGGCAGCACGATCCGGCGGAAGGTGGTCCAGTTGTCGGCGCCCAGTGAGAGAGCCGCCTGCTCTACCTCCCGATCGGCTTCGATGAGCACCGGCTGCACCGAACGCACCACGAACGGCAGCGTCACGAATGCCAGTGCGACCACCAGGCCGGGCCGGGTCGCGTTGAGATGGATGTCCACCGGGCTGTTGGGCCCGTACAGGGCCAGCAGCACGATACTGGCGACGATGGTGGGCAGCGCGAACGGCAGATCGATGAGCGCGTTCACCGCGCCCTTGCC
>NZ_JBSFRU010000558.1:0-1938 GCF_053589395.1 Nocardia sp. NPDC003345 | reverse complement strand
GGAGGTGACCTTCCTGGCCGACCCGCACGGTATGTACGTGGTCCTGGAAGCCGATAAGCGCGCCCTCATGTTCGCGCCCGGCCGTGACGTCATGGACGCGATCCGGGTCGACTTCGCCACCTTCGAACAGGTCAACTGGGTGGACGTGGTCGGTCAGCGGCTGCGGCTGCTCGCCCGCTGATCGAGCCACCGGTGCGGGCCGGAATTGTCCGGACCGGCGAATTCGGTCGGCCTGCCGTTCAACTCGGCGTGCGACACTGCCGGATATGGTCGACCGGCCCCCGCCCGCGGCGCTACACTTCCCGGCAGCAACAGGCGGGCGCGCTGCCCGGCACGCTCGCCGCCCCGGACGGAACCACGCAGAAGCCGCAGGTCACACACCATCGGGCAGATGGGCGGGATTCGATCGGTGAATCGATATCGCCAGCGCCGCCGCGCTGTGGTTAGCTTTCGTGCCATGAGCACGCCGCACATCGTTGCCCCCGCCGAGTACCTTCCTCGCGACACCGCGGATGTCGTTCGCACCGTGCGGAATTCCCGTGACAAGGCCAGGCCGCTCACCATACACGGCGGCGACCCCGCCACCGACGGACTCTCCCTTCCCGACCAGCAGACCGTGGTATCGCTGCGCCGGATGAACGCGATCCTCGACCTCAACCTCGGCCGGCGGACCGTGCGGGTGCAGGCCGGGGCACGACTGTCGGATATCGACCGCCGCCTCGCCGCGCACGGACTGGGGCTGCCGGTCGTCGGCGACCACCGCGATATCACCGCGGGCGGCTTCGCCTCCGTCGGCGGCGTCGCCACCTCCTCACACCGCTACGGCCTGTTCATCGATCAGATCGCCGACCTCGAATACGTCGACACCGACGGCCGGATCGGCACCTGCGGCCGCACCCATCACACCGAGCGTTTCCACCGGATCCTCGGCGCGGGCGGGCGAGCCGGCATCATCACCGCGCTCACCCTCGACACGGTCGAGGTCGACAAGGACAACACCTGGCTGTCCACCGATTCGCATCGCTTCCTCGACTTCGACAGCTTCGTCGACTACGCCCACACCGAGGTCTGCCAACCCCGGGACGCGGTCCTGCAGGTCGGCCGCTGGGTCGACACCGCCCCGCTCAAAGTGTCCCGACCGGTCGGCGCCGGACAGGTACAACTCGGCACCGTCCGCTTCGGCCAGTGGTCCAGCCTCTACCCCACCGCCCCCACCCGCTCCCTGCGCGCCCGCCGCGAGGTCGGCAGCCGGGCCCGTAAATCACTGGGCGCCATCGCCTCGGCCACCGGCGGCAAGGCCGGCATGCCGGTCCGCAACGCCGCCGCGGGCGCGGTGATGTTCACGCCCAAGGTCCTCACCCTGCGCGACGCCGAATACCTGGCGGATACGGTCATCAGCTCGTCCGAACGCGGCCCGGCGTATCGGGTCGGGGTGTTCGCGCCGCTGTCCAACTACACCTCGGTGTTCTACCGCCTGCACGACCTGTTCAACGGGCACCGGGAACGGACCGGGTGCTTCACGGTCATCTCGGCCATGACCTACGGTGTGCGGTCGGAATACCTGCGAGCCGAATCGGCCGCACACAACCTCCCCGAAGCCGACCACGGTCTGATCACCTTCACCTGCCGGCTGCGTCCCTACGCGCTGCCGTCGGAGCAGCTGAACGATATCGTCACCGGAATCGACGAGATCTGCCGGTCGGAGAACAGCATGCGGTACGAGTCGACCGATTAGGTTTCGGGGGTGAGCCCACATGCCGAGGTGAGAACGTGACACCGCTCGCCTAGATGGGGAGGTGGCCTTGCTCGCGAAGGTGAGGAGATGACTCTGCTCGCCGAGGTGAGAAGGTGACCCCACCCGCCAAGGTGAGAAGGTGACCCCACCCGCCAAGGTTCTGTGTTTATTGGCGCGGCTCCGCCGCGCGGGGTTCGGCCCCC
>NZ_JBSFRU010000557.1:0-1940 GCF_053589395.1 Nocardia sp. NPDC003345 | reverse complement strand
CGCCGCCTTGGCGGCGCTGGTGGCCGCGGGCGGGTGCGCGAACCTGCCCGATTCCTCACAGCCCCAGGCGCTGGGCACCATTCAGCAGGAGCCCACCGCGGAAGGGCCGCCGCTGCCCACCGAAGGGCGCGACCCCGATCTGCTGCTGGGTGATTTCCTCAAGGCCACCGCGGATCCCACCGACGGTCATCTCGCCGCCCGCCAATACATGACCCCCGCGGCTTCCACCCAGTGGAACGACGCGGAGTCCAATGTGATCGTCGAACGGGCCGATACGCTGCGCGAATCACGCACCGAGAACGAGGCGACCTATGTGCTGCGCGCCCGCAAGGTCGGTGAACTCGCCCCGGACGGCTCCTACCACGCCGCCGACGGGATCATCGAACACAAGATCGAGATGAACCGCGTCGACGGAGAGTGGCGCATCGATGAACTCCCCGACGGCGTGGTCATGGAATACAACGCCTTCACCCAGTCCTACCGGCGGCAGGCCCTGTACTTCGTCACGGCCGACGGCCAGCATGTGGCACCGGACCTGCGCTGGATCTCGGTACGGCCCGACGAGGTGGCGCAGCAACTGGTCACCATGCTGATCGCCGGGCCGCAGCCCTTCATCGCCCCCGCGGTCCGCAACTACCTCGCCCCGCCGGTGGCCGTGCGCGGCGCCATCACCAAGGCCAACGGTGACCCGGTCGGGGTGGGCGTGGGTCTGGGCGGTGTCCGGATCGATTTCTCCGGTGTCGGCGACCTGAACGAACGCGACCGCGAACTGTTCGCCGCCCAGGTGATCCTGACCCTGGCCGGCGCCGATGTACTCGGCCCCTACATGCTGCTCGCCGACGGCCGGCCGCTGGACGAGCGATTCGCCGGCAGCGGATGGTCGGTAGGCGACCTCGGCCCGATCGCCGACTCCATCCAGCCCGACGCCCGGGTCGGGCTGCACGCGCTACGCAACGGAACCCTCGTCGAGGTCGGCAACAACAGTTCCCTCAACCCCACCCCGGGATACTTCGGTTCGGTACAGAACCTGCAGTCGGTGGGACTGTCACCGGACGGGAAACTGGTCGCGGCCGTCGCGGACGCGGGCCGGGCGCCGCCGCAGCCACAACGCACCCTGATGGTCGGCAGCTACGGCGGTAACGCCTTCCCGGTCGCCGAGGGCGGTGCGATCACCCGCCCGTCCTGGACCTCCGACGGCAGCGCGGCCTGGGCCGTCATCAACGGCGACCGGGTGATCCGGGCCGTCACCAACCGCGACACAGGCAACGTCTCGGTACAGGAGGTCGACACCTCCCAGCTGTTCGCCGACGATTCCGGATCCGCCATCGAAGCACCCATCACCGAACTGCGGATCTCCCGCAACGGAGTCGGGGCGGCGCTGATCGCCGACGGCAAGGTCTACACCGCCATGGTGCTCCGCAGGCCGGACGGCAGTTTCGCGCTCACCTCCCCACAGCAGATCGCGATCGAACTCAGCGCTCCGGCCACCTCCCTGGACTGGTACAGCGACGATACGATCATCCTGGCCGGCAGCGGAACCGTCGACCCGGTCCGGACGGTCAAGATCGACGGTTCCGGTATGTCCTCACTGGGCGGGCGAAACCTCACCCCCCCGGTCCGGCTGGTCACGGGTTCCATCGAACGCCAGTACGTGGCGGATTCGCGGGCGGTACTGGAATTGACCCGGACACCGGAGGGCGGCGACCCGTATTGGCGCGAGGTGCCGGGCCTGGGAGCGGACGCGGTACCGGTACTACCGGGGTAGGCGGGCCGGTACCTTTGGATCGGCCCCTTCGCGACGAGGTGCGTTTGGATCGACCCGTTCGCGAAGGTGAGTTCGGATGTGCCCCTTCGCGAAGGGTCGGGCTGTGATTTTGGAGCGCCTCCGGCGCTCGAGGGTGGGCGGTGGCCGCGTCGATCTGGGAGCGGAAGGCGGCCAG
>NZ_JBSFRU010000556.1:0-1984 GCF_053589395.1 Nocardia sp. NPDC003345 | reverse complement strand
GTGTGGTCCGGGTGGTGTGGTGGGGGGGGGGGGGGCCCCCCCCGCGCCCCCCCGGCGGTCACAGCGGATCGAGATGGGCGATATGCACCATTTCGATACCCCGGCTGCGGGATACCAGGGTGCCGCGCCCCGGCGGCAGTTTGGTGGGACGGACATCGCCGATGAGTTTGCCCTCGTCCTTGGACCCGCTCATGATCAACGTCTCCACCGACATGTTCTTCATGGTCCCGAGCACCGGATCGAACAGCGCGCGCGATACACCACCGATCCGGCGAGCGACCACCAGGTGCATACCGATATCGCGGGCCTGCGGCAGGAATTCGAGCAACGGCTGGAAGGGGTTGGCACTGCCGGCGGCGACCATATCGTAGTCGTCGACGACGATGTAGATCTCCGGTCCGCTCCACCAGCTGCGCTCGCGCAACTGCTGCGGCGTGATATCCGATCCGGGGATGCGTTTGGCCAGGTAGGAAGCGACTTCCTTGATCATCGGGGCACAGGTCTGCGATGAGGTCGAGTAGCCCGCGAGCTGATCGCCCTCGATCACCCCGAGCATGGTGCGGCGGTAGTCGACCATGATCACCCGCGCCTGCTCCGAGGTCGAGTTCTCGGTGATGCCCATGACGATATTGCGCAGCAGGGTGGTCTTGCCGCATTCCACGTCGGCGAAGGCCATGAAATGCGGTTCGGCGTTGAAATCCATGACCAGCGGTTGCAATTCGGATTCACCGAGACCGATCACGACCTTGGTGGCGCTCGGCTCGATCCCCCTGGCCCGCGCCTGCTCCAACAGATCCGCCCGCTCGAATTTCAGCGGGAGCATACGGACCTCGGGTGCGCGCCGGTTCGGATACAGCTGCGCCAGCTCGGTGCGGGCCCGGGTGACGCCCTCGGCCAGATCGCCCGGATCGGAACTGGAATCCAGTCGCGGCAACGCGATGAGCATATGCAGGTGATCGGCGGTGAGCCCGCGGCCCGGCCGCCCCATCGGCACCTGATGCGCCACCCGGCGCCCCATCTCCGAATCCGTCGGGTCACCCAGCCGCAATTCGATCCGGGTTCCGATCTGATCCTTGACCACCGGCCGGATCTCGGCCCAGCGCGAGGCGCCGATCAGCAGGTGGATGCCGAACGAGAGGCCCTGCCCGGCCATCGCGTTGATCTGCGGTTCGAGGACCTCGAACTCCTCGCGGATCGCCATCCAGCCGTCGATCACCAGGAACACATCGCCGAAGGCGTCCTCGGGGAAGGGGTCGGCGATCCCCTGTTGCAGGGCGGCGAATTTACGGCGCCGGTACTCGGCCATCGATTCGATTCCCTGCTGGGCGAACCGCTCTTCACGCTGGCGCATCAGGGTGGTGAGTTCGGCGATGGTCCGGCGGACCCGGTCGCCGTCGAGGCGGCCGGCCACCGAACCGACATGCGGCATCCCCACAAGGCCGGCCATACTGCCGCCACCGAAATCGAGGCAGAAGATCTGCACCTGTTCGGGCGTGTGGGTAGCGGCGGCGGCCATGATGATCGCGCGCAACGTGGTCGACTTACCGGACTGCGGGCCGCCGACCACCGCGACATGCCCCTGCGCGCCGGCCAGGTTGATGGTGAGCACATCGCGGCGCTGCTCGTACGGCTTGTCGATCACGCCGATCGGCATCCACAGCTGCCCGTGCCGGTTGACCGGAGAGCGCCAGTCCGGATCCGGCAGCAACATATCCACCGTCGGCGATTCGTCGAGCGGCGGCAGCCAGACCTCGTGGGCCGGCCGCCCGTGCCCGGTGAGCCGCTTGACCACGACGTCGAGCAGCGAATCCGGCACCCCCTCCCCATCCGGGTGCGCCGCCGCGGCCGCGGCGGAGGTGGGCGGCGGCGGCAGTTCGAGCAGCGGGTTCAGCGCGGCCGCGGATTCCTCCGGTTCGTCCTCCTCGATGCCCGGCGATTCCAGCAGTTCCACCGGCGCGGCGGTGAACAACGCGGGCCGCTGCCG
>NZ_JBSFRU010000555.1:0-2022 GCF_053589395.1 Nocardia sp. NPDC003345 | reverse complement strand
TTCGGCGACCGTGTCCCTTCGGACAAGCCGCCGGTGAAGACGCCGGGTGAGCTGGCCAGGGAGCGGGGCGAGCCGTGGCCGCCGGAGCCGGTGGTACCAGCGGGCGCCCCGCGCGACCCCGCCCCGGCGAAGAGCCTGCCCCAGCCCGCCGGCTACCCGGGCGGCGCCGCGCAGCCCGGATACGGGCAGCAGCCCACCGGCTATCCGGCGCCGCAGCAGCCCGCCCCGGCCTATCCGCGCGGCGGCACCCACGGGTCCCGCCCGGATTACGGCGCTCCCGCGGGCTGGTCGGCCCCCGGCTGGCCGCCGCGTGACGAACCGCAGGCGCCGCCCGCCGAGCGCGACTACGGTTCGCCCGGTCAGCAGCAGTGGCACGGCCGGCATCCCGACCAGCACACCGGCGGGCACGGCGGCGAGGGCCCCGGTGCGTCCCAGAACGGTGGTCACGGCGAATCGGGCTACGGCCAGGGCGAGGACCCCGGACGTGGCGGTGCGCACTCATGGGACGGCCCGAACGGCCGGCAGTAGATCGGCGCCGATTAGGCTCGGACGGAATCGGCGCGCGGTGTGCCTTGCCGTGCCCGAGATGTGGAGGTGTCCTCGAATGTCGGCCAATCAGCAAACCAACGGCCATACCGCCGCTATCCCCGCGGAACTGGGCGAAACCGGCGGTCCCGCACCCGAGCTCATCGCCCTGCACACCGGTAGACCGTTCGATCAGGCCCGGGCCGAAGCGGCGGTCCGGGAACTGCTGCTCGCGGTGGGTGAGAATCCCGACCGGCCGGGCCTGCTGGACACCCCCGCCCGGGTCGCCCGCGCCTACCGGGAGATGTTCGCCGGACTCTACGTCGAACCGGATTCGGTATTGAACACCACGTTCGACGAAGAGCACCAGGAATTGGTGCTGGTTCGCGATATCCCGATGTATTCCACCTGCGAACATCATCTGGTGTCGTTCCACGGTGTCGCCCATGTCGGCTACATCCCCGGCCCGCACGGCCGGGTGACCGGTCTGTCGAAACTCGCCCGCCTGGTGGACCTGTACGCCAAACGGCCGCAGGTCCAGGAGCGGCTGACCAGCCAGATCGCCGACGCGGTGATGCGGAAACTGGATCCGCGCGGCGCGATCGTCGTGGTGGAGGCCGAGCATCTGTGCATGGCGATGCGCGGTATCCGCAAACCCGGCGCCAGTACCACCACCTCGGCGGTGCGCGGTCTGTTGCAGACCAACTCGGCCTCCCGTTCGGAGGCCCTCGACCTGATCCTGCGCAAGTGACCCCGCAGCGACCGGCCGTAGCCGTACCCACACTCTCCGGGGTCGCGCCCCGGCCGGGAGTTCGGCCGCGGCTCGGCCGCTCGTGTGTGGTGATGGGCGTGGTGAACGTCACGAGCGATTCGTTCTCCGACGGCGGTCGCTATCTGGATCCGGAGCGCGCCATCGAGCACGGCGTCCGGCTCTACGAGACCGGCGCCGACATCATCGATGTGGGCGGGGAATCCACCCGGCCCGGCGCGGTGCGGGTCGCCGCGGAGACCGAGATCGAACGAGTGGTCCCGGTGATCACCGGGCTCACCGCCGCCGGGGTCCCCACCAGCGTCGATACGATGCGCGCCGCCGTCGCGGACGCGGCCGTCGCGGCGGGGGTCGCGGTGGTCAACGATGTCTCCGGCGGTCGCGCCGATCCGGCCATGGCCGAGGTGGTCGCCGCCGCGGATATCCCGTGGATCCTGATGCACTGGCGGGCCGCCGCCGACTACCGGCACACCGGGGCCGCCGATCACTACGACGATGTGGTCGCCGAGGTCAGGGGTGAGCTCGGCGCACAGGTGCAGTACGCGATCGACGCGGGTGTGGATCCCGCACGGCTGATCCTGGACCCGGGCCTGGGTTTCGCGAAGTCCGCCGATCACAACTGGGCGTTGCTGGCCGCCCTGGACCGGTTCGTCGCCGACGGTTTTCCGGTGCTGGTCGGCGCCTCCCGTAAACGCTTCCTGGGCTCGCTGCTGGCCGATTCCGAGAAC
>NZ_JBSFRU010000554.1:0-2023 GCF_053589395.1 Nocardia sp. NPDC003345 | reverse complement strand
GAAGATACCCGCCACGATCTCCTCGATCGGCGTCGACGGCGCCCGGAACACCGAAGCCTCGAACTCCGGCTCCGGCAGCGCCTTACGGTCGAGCTTGCCGTTGATATTCAACGGCAGTGCGTCCAGTACGACGAACGCCGAGGGCACCATGTAGGACGGCACCCGCGCGGATAGTTCGGCCTGCACCCGGCCCAGATCGATCTCCGCCCCCGAAGACACCAGATAACCCACGAGCCGGTCACCCGTGCGCGGATGCGACTTCGCCAGAACCGCCGTCTGCGCGACCTCCGGCAGGGCCAGCAGCGCGGCCTCGATCTCACCGAGTTCGATACGGAAACCACGGATCTTCACCTGGAAATCGGTGCGGCCACGGTATTCCAGCGCACCATCACGGTTCCACGCCACCAGGTCACCCGTGCGATACATCCGCTCACCCGTGACGAACGGATCCGCCACGAACCGCTCCGCACTCAAATCCGCGCGACCGAAATACCCATGCGCCAACTGCGCACCGGCCAGATACAACTCACCCGACACACCATCGGGCACCGGCCGCAGGCGAGCATCCAGCACATACACCCGGCTGTTCCACTGCGGAACACCGATCGGCACCGACACCGTGTCGGCCGAAGACACCCGATGGGTCGTGATCGACACAGCAGCCTCGGTCGGGCCGTACAGGTTGAACAGCCCGATCGCCGGATGCTCCGAGAGCATCCGCTGCGCGGTCGCCGCCGGCAGCGCCTCACCGATCGCCAGTACCCGCCGCAGCGAGGGAGAGACGTCCGCGTCGCTGATGAGCAGCGCGTCCAGCATCGACGGCACCACCGTCAGGGTGGTCACCTCCGCCCGAGTCATCAGGCCGTTCAAATAGGCCGGATCCCGATGGCCCTCCGGGTCCGCGATCACCATCCGGCCACCACAGACCGCAGCGGTCCAGAACTCCCACACCGACAGGTCGAACGTCGCCGCGGTCTTCAGCAGGATCGCGTCCGAGGCATCCAGACCGAATTCGGCCGTGATGTAGCGCAGCTGGTTCACGATCGCCGCATGCGAGACCGCCACGCCCTTCGGGCGACCCGTCGAACCCGACGTGAAGATCACATACGCCGTATCCGACGCCCGCAACGGCGCCGAACGCTCACCGGGAGCAAGCGGCGCGTTGTCGAACACGCCGAGATCCAGCTCGTCGAGCACCAACACGGGCGCCCCACTCGCGACAGCATTACCGGACCCGGCACCGATCTCGGACCCACCGTCGGCGGCAACATCCGAAAGAGAGAACCCGGACTCGGTATTCGTCAGCACACATACCGGTGCCGCGGCCCCCAGGATGTAATCGCTGCGTTCGGCCGCCTGATCCGGATCCACCGGCACATACACACCACCGGCCACCGACACCGCATACATCGCGACAACCAGATCCACCGAACGCCGCAACGCCAGCGCCACCCGGACCTCCGGACCGACACCACGCCCGATCAGATACCGCGCAAGCCGGTTCACCCGCGAACCCAACTCCGCATACGACACCGTGGACCCGTCGGCAGCCACCAACGCCACCGCCTCGGGATCGGCGGCAACACTGGCATCCAACAGCGACACCAACGTCGCCGCCGAATCCAGCTCGTGAACGGTCGCATTCCGCTCCACCAGCGCGGCGTGCTCGGCAGGCGTCAGGATCTCCAGTTCGCCGACCACGGTCCGCGGGGCCGCGACGATCTCCGCCAGCAGGCGCACGAACCGATCCGCGAAACCCTGCGCGGTCTCTTGATCGAACAACGCCGTGGCATAGGTGAGGAACCCGCCCAGCCCCAGCGGCGCCCCGGAGCTGTCGTACTCGTCGCCGACGATCAAATGCAGATCGAACTGTGACAACTCGGTATCGAGCCCCACCGCCGACACCGTCAGCCCGGGCAGCTCCAGACCCGTCTGCGCCAGGTTCTGGAACGACAACCCGACCTGGAACAGCGGATGCCGCGCCTGCGAACGAACCGGGTTCAGCACCTCCACCAGCCGCTCG
>NZ_JBSFRU010000553.1:0-2026 GCF_053589395.1 Nocardia sp. NPDC003345 | reverse complement strand
CGATTTCGAGCTGGTCGCCGGGTTCCAGGCCCAGAGCGCGGGCGTCGTCGGGGTGGATCTCGACGAACGGCGCGCGGTCGAGCTTGTTCAGTTTCTCGATACGCCCGGTCTTGGTCATCGAATGCCACTGATGTTGCAGGCGGCCGGTATTGAGCAGGAACGGGTAGTCGTCGTCGGGCATCTCGGCCGCCGGCATATGCGGCCGCGGCCAGAACACCGCCCGCCGGCTCGGGGTGGCGAAGGCCAGCCGGGGCCGGTGGCCCGTGGGGTCGATGTGTTCGGTCTGGCTCACCCCGTCGTTGAGATAGCGGATCGGGTTGCGGCGCCGGGCCGGGTCCGGGCACGGCCACTGCATGGGGCCCTCGCGCAGCCGGTCGTAGTCCATCCCGCGCAGGTCGTAGCCGGTGGCCGGATTCGCGAACTCACGCAGTTCGTCGAACACCTCGGCGCTGGAGGCGAAATCGAACCCCGGGAACCCCATCGCGGTCGCGATCTGGGCGATGAGCTGCCAGTCCGGACGCGCCGCGCCCGCCGGTTCGATCGACCGCTGCTGCAGGGTGACGGTGCGTTCGGAATTGACCATCGCCGCATCGGCCTCCGCCCACAGGGTGGCCGGTAGTAGCAGGTCGGCGTAGGTATTGGTGGCGGTATCGGTATAGGCGTCCTGGGCGATCACCAATTCGGCGGCCTCCAGCCCGGCGATCACCGTTTTGCGGTTGGCCACGGTGGCCACCGGGTTGGTGCAGATGATCCACGCGGCCTTGACAGCGCCCGCGGACAGCCGCCGGAACATCTCCACCGTGCCCGGACCGGCCTCGGCGCGCAGGGTGCCCGGCGGCAGATCCCATGCGGTTTCCACGAAGGTGCGGTCGGCGGGGGACAGCACACTGCGCTGGCCCGGAAGACCCGGACCCATGTAGCCCATCTCCCTGCCGCCCATGGCATTCGGCTGCCCGGTGAGCGAGAACGGGCCGCTGCCCGGACGGCAGATCGCACCCGTGGCCAGATGCAGGTTGCACAGCGCGTTGGTGTTCCAGGTGCCGTGCGTGGACTGGTTGAGGCCCATCGTCCACAGGCTCATCCATTCACCGGCCGCGCCGATCCACGCCGCGGCGGTGCGGATATCCGCTTCGGCCAGACCGGTCAGCGCCGCCACCCGGTCCGGCGGGTATTCGGCCAGGAACTCCGGCATATCCGCCCAGCCCTCGGTGTGCTCGGCGATGAACTCGCTGTCGATATCGCCGTTCTCGACCAGCAGATGGAGCAGTCCGTTCAGCAGCGCCAGATCGGTACCGGGAGCGATCTGCAAGAACAGATCGGCGCGCGCGGCGGTCTCGGTGCGGCGCGGATCCACCACGATCAGTTTCGCGCCCGCCTTGAGCCGGTCGGCCATCCGCAGGAAGAGGATGGGATGGCAATCGGCCATATTGGCGCCGATCACGAAGAACAGGTCGGCGTGTTCGAAATCCTCGTAGGACCCGGGCGGTCCGTCGGCGCCCAGTGACTGTTTGTACCCGGTGCCCGCGCTGGCCATGCACAGCCGCGAGTTGGCCTCCATATGGATGGTCCGCAGATGGCCCTTGGCGAGTTTGGTGGCCAGGTACTGCGCTTCCAGCGACATCTGGCCGGAGACGTAGAGCGCGATCGCGTCCGGCCCGTGTTCGTCCAGGATCCGGCGCAGCCGCGCCGCGGCCTCGGCCACCGCTTCGTCCACACCGACCGGCTGCGGTTCGACACCGCGCCCGGGGCGCCGGTAGGCGGTGGTCATCCGCCCGGTGGTCCGGGTGAGCTCCAGATGCGTGGCGCCCTTGGTGCACAGGCGCCCGGCGTTGGCCGGATGCAGTTTGTCGCCAGCGACCTTCGCGATCACCGGGGCGCCGTTCGCATCCGCCCGGGTGGTCACTTCGATTCCACAGCCGACACCACAGTAAGAGCACGACGTCCGGGTCGTGCCCGGCGTCGGGCCCGACCCGCTCGTGCTGTGTCGATCGGGCACGAGCGAGGGCCCTGCGGGGTGACGCTGCGC
>NZ_JBSFRU010000552.1:0-2065 GCF_053589395.1 Nocardia sp. NPDC003345 | reverse complement strand
GAGCATCTGACTACGGATCAGAAGGTTAGGGGTTCGAATCCCTTCGGGCGCACAAAGATCGGCCCCCGACCTGCGAAAGCGGATCGGGGGCCGATCGGCATTCTCGATGAGAAGGCCGGAATCCCGTACTTTGCCCGTACAAACGAGCCCTTACTTTCCCTCGGCGTACCGGTCGAGCGTGCTCCGGACATCCGGCCCCTGAGTCTGGCGCTGGAAGTAGTGCTGCTCGGTTGTGGACAGCTTCGAATGCGACAGCTGGGCCTGAGCCTCGGCCGGCCCGAGACCATCACGGACCACCGTCGCCACTGTCCGGCGGAGGCTATACGGCGTGACCCATGCCAACTCCGCGGGCAGCGCAGCACGCAGTGAGCGCCGAAGGTTCGCCAGGCTCATCCACCCGCCATCCCGGTTGGCGAATACCGGCCCCTCCGGATCGGTGGCATGACCGAACAGGCCGGCCAGTGCTTCTACGGCCAGTTTCGGGAGAAGGACGGTGTGATCCGGGGCACCGCCCTTGCGTTCCTCCTGACGATGCACCGCCTTGCCGACCACACGTCCGTGATCCAGCGCCGTGCCCGTGAGAGTTATCGTCGGCGGATCACCCAGTAGGTCCACATCACACCACCGCAGCCCCAGCACCTCATTCGGTCGGCACCCGGTCGAAGCCATCACGTCGATGAACTCCAACAGCAACCGCCCCGGTCGAGGCCCGCTCACACCCGGCCGATCGCGATACGCCAGTACTGCCGAACGCACCACCATGAACTCCTCCGCGGTCAGCGCACGAGCCGGGACCACCTGGCCCTTCCTGCGAGTCACTTCCCGCATCGGATTCACGGTGAGCACGTCGTACCGGACCGCCGTCGCGAACATGCCGGTCAGCACCACGCGAAGCATCCGAGCGCGCGACACGGGCAGCGTCGACAGATACCGTTCCGCCCGACTCGTAGGCAGCTCCCGCACCCGCAGCGCCCCGAGCTGAGCCGACCCGTACTTGTCCCACACGCTGCGGTAGTCGTCGAGAGACTGCGGCTTCAGCCGGTCCTTAGTCGCAATCCAGACCTCGAACAATTCCAACAGCGACGTCCGGTCAGTGATCACCGCGCCGAGAACCGGGGTAGTCCGGCTCTTGAGGTGCCGCAGCAACGACCGCCGGGCATCTTCATCACTCGAACCGGACCGCTCAGCCTCCCGGAGGCGCCCATCCTCGTCCCGGACATATGTTGATGCCACGAACCGGCCAGGTCCCAGCTTCTTGACCGTGACCTTCCCCCACTCACCGGGAGCCATGCGCTTTCTCGGCACTGATCACGCCGCCTGATCGAGGCGAGCAATGTAGTCCGCCACCGCTTCTTCGGTCACGAACCGCCGGCGACCGATCTTCACCGACCGCAGCTCACCGGATCCGATCAATTCGTAGTACTTGCTGTGCCCGACCGGGATCCGCTCCCGCACTTCCTTCTCCGTGAGCAAACGCGCCATCACCTCGTCCTTTCTCATGCTGCGTCCGGGATTGCTGAAATTCCGAGATCCCCCGGCGGTCCGGCATCCAGGAGCGCGCGGTTGTACTCGGCGCGCCACGCCAGGCGTTGGGCGATGGTGGCCATGATGATGTGATCCCGGGGTGGGACGTTCTTGTCGCCTGGTTTGACCAGGGAGAACCGCAGCCCGGTGTTGTCGGGGCGTTCGATGCCGTACTCGGCCAACAGGGCCCGGACGAACTCCAACCGATCCGCCCGGTGGTCCGGGAGGGTTTTGCCCGACCACTTCCGCGAGTTCGGGGTCCGCTTCCCGGGAGTCGCGAGCAGGTCCCGGCGGTGGGTTTTGCCCTTGCAGCGGCCAGGGACGGTTTTGTCGGTGGCGCCGCGGGGGACGATGCCGTAGCGCAACCAGACGGGGCAGTTCTTCGAGCACGGCACATGCTGCAACTCCGCGTGAAGGCGGTCGTAGTGGTCGGCCGCGGCCTGGGTTTCCGGGTCCAGGACCTCGTTCACCGATTTGGTGAGGTATTTGGTCATGTAGCCGATATGGCGGGTGGCTTCCTGGGTGCCGCCGAGGATGCCCT
>NZ_JBSFRU010000551.1:0-2067 GCF_053589395.1 Nocardia sp. NPDC003345 | reverse complement strand
CCCGGAACAGTCGGGTGGGACCGCGGCGGACACTCGCCGTCCACCTGCGCCGCTATCGTTTCGTGGCGTCGATGCCCCCACCATCCTTTGGCGCACCAGCAGGTGGAAGTCGCAGTGCGGCGCGCGAGCGATCTGGAAGCCGCGGGTAACTCATCCGCCTCCAACCGGGGCTTCGCCACCCGACTACGTGCGCACGCCGCCGACCCAGGGTATGCGCCGGAGGCCGTCACCGGCGGCCCCTGGCCCCCTCCCGCCTTACGCCCGAGCAGTTGGGAGCCGCGGTCGAGGGCCACCGCGTCGCAAGACACGATGCACCTGGTCGGTACCGCCTCGGCCCCAGATCGATCCACAGCTCGTGGTGATATCCGATGCCGAATACGGCATACCTAGAAACGGCACGCCGGTCACCGATGCAAATCTTCCACCTAACCGACGAACATCGGTCAGGTGGCGGTCAGTGGCCTCGCCGCGCCGGGACCCAGCGGGTCTTCGCAAAATTCGGCCGCGAACCACGAAGTGCAACATGTGGCCGGCTCCCCCGGTCGATCGTCACAGCCGAGCTCGGCAGTTCGAGGCCCGGCCTTCACGTTGCGCGGAGATCGACGGAACGGATTGCCGTCGGTCGGGGCTGACATTCATCCGCCCCGACCGACACGAGAATGGAAAGGCGTCTGCGATGACCGAAGTACCACCGCTCGCGTACGGGTACCTGCGCGATGATCTGCTCGCCGAAGGCGACGCGGCGGAATGCCTGTTAGGTGCTGCCGCTATCGCACTCGGCTACGAGCTGGGCACAGTGTTCCACGAATCACCGCGGCGGAACGAGGGGATTCCACCAGCATTCGTGGATCTGCTCGCCGAGTGCCGTCGGGCTGCCGCGGACGCGGTGATCACACCGCATGGGCATCTGTCGGAATCGGTATCCCGGACGCTTCTGAGGGCGACCCCGAAGGCGCATGCCGGGGTGGTCGTACACGAATTCGGCCCTGACAACGAAATCCGAGGGCCATTCGCCGCCCACCGGTGGTAGACATCCGTCGACCGCCCCCGACCTCGCAAAACACAACGCATCCCGGAAGGAAGCAATGAGTATCGTTACCGCGAATCTGGCGGTTTCCCTGGACGGTTTCTCCGCCGGACCCGGCCAAGACCTCGATCACCCCTTCGGCACCGGCGCCGACGCGCTGACGGGCTGGATGTTTCGGACCGGCGAACCCGGCCACGACAACGACGCACAGATCCTGCACGACATCCACGCCGAGACCGGTGCCCACATCATGGGCCGCAACATGTTCGGGCCCGGCCGCGGCGAATGGGACCTCGAGTGGAAAGGATGGTGGGGGCCCAATCCGCCATACCACGCCCCGGCCTTCGTCCTCACTCACTACCCACGTCGACCCCTCACGATGGAAGGCGGCACCACATTCACTTTCGTGACCGACGGGATCGAATCAGCTCTCGAACAAGCCCGCGCCGCCGCGGGCGGTAAGAACGTGGAGATCGCCGGTGGCGCCGCCACGATCAGGCAGTATCTGGCCGCGGGGTTGCTCGACGAGTTGGTGCTGCATCTGGTTCCGGTGGTGCTGGGCAGGGGCGAGAACTTGTTCACCGGCCTGCAGGGGATCGAGCTGGAACCGGTCGAGACCATCGCCTCACCCACGGTGACTCACTTGCGTTACAAGGTGCGCCGCTGACCAGGCGCAGAACTGGGGAACAACCGATGTGCCCGCCGAGGTACGTCGGTGTCCCGGACCTTCGCGCTTATTGTCGGCACCGAGGAAGCGGGCCGGACATCCCGTGCCTGTACACCTCGAGCGGCGTTCCACTCATGGGCTGTACCGTCCCGTGGCCGGGTACAGCTCCCATATCTTGGCCTCATCGTCCGGCGGGCGTGCTCCCGACCAGGTCGGCGCCGGTTTCGGCTCCATCCGTTCCACCGAGAGTGTCGCACGGTCCAATGCCTGTTCCCATACGATCTGCTCGCCGCGACTCACGTATACATCACGGCGTAGCTGCTCCTGATTCTGAAGGGCCTCGGCGAAACGTTGCCCCAAAGAGCAACCCGGG
>NZ_JBSFRU010000550.1:0-2071 GCF_053589395.1 Nocardia sp. NPDC003345 | reverse complement strand
CCCATGTCCCGCAATGCGAAGTTGGCCAAGATTCCCCTCGGGGTCGCCGGCCGTGCGGCGGTGGGCTTCGGTAAGAAGCTCGCCGGGGGCGATCGCAAGGAGATCAGCACCGAGCTGAACCAGAAGGCCGCCGAGCAGCTGTTCAGCGTTCTGGGCGAGCTCAAGGGCGGCGCGATGAAGTTCGGTCAGGCGCTGAGTGTGATGGAGGCCGCCGTCCCCGAGGAGTTCGGCGAGCACTACCGCGAGGCGCTCACCAAACTGCAGGCCGCCGCGCCGCCCATGCCCGCGGCGACCGTGCACCGGGTGCTCGATCAGCAACTCGGCACCGACTGGCGCAAACGGTTCGAATCCTTCGACGACACCCCGGCCGCGTCGGCCAGTATCGGCCAGGTCCACAAGGCGGTGTGGTCCGACGGCCGTCCCGTCGCGGTGAAGGTCCAGTACCCCGGCGCGGACGAGGCACTTCGCGCCGATCTGCGCACACTCAACCGGATGACCGGGCTGTTCGCGAAGGTCATTCCCGGCGCCGATGTGAAACCGCTGCTCGCCGAGATCACCGAACGCACCGAGGAAGAGCTGGACTATCGCAACGAGGCCGCCAATCAGCGCGCGTTCAGCAAAGCCTACGAGGGTCATCCGGAATTCGTGATCCCCAAGGTGGTGGCCAGCGCGCCGAAGGTGATCGTCAGCGAATGGCTCGACGGCACACCGGTTTCCGCGATCATCGCCGCCGGCCAGGCGGATCCGGAGGGCACCCGGGTATTGCGCAACCGGGTCGCGGGGCTGCTGGGCCGGTTCCACTTCTCGGCGCCGGAGACCGCCGGTCTGCTACACGCCGATCCGCATCCCGGCAATTTCATGATCACTCCGGAAGGCAAGCTGGCAGTGATCGATTACGGTGCCTGCGCGCCGTTGCCGGGTGGTTTTCCGGAGCTGCTGGGCCGTATCCTCGCGCTCGCGGTGGCCGAGGAATACGGCGAGCTCACCGAACTCCTGCATGCCAACGGCTGGGTACTGCCGGGACGTAACCTCACCGAGCAGGAGATCGCGGACTATCTGCGTCCCTTCACCGATCCGATCCGATCCGAATCCTTCCATTTCACCCGGCGCTGGATGCAGCGCGTGGCCGGAAAGGCCACCGACTACTCCTCCCCGGAGATGAAGACCGCCCGCGCGATGATGCTGCCGGGCGAATACGTCATGATCTTCCGGGTTCTCGGCGGATCCATCGGGATCTGCGCCCAGCTCGACGCCGAGGTGCCGTTCATGGCGCTGGCGGCGACCTGGCTGCCCGGTTTCCGCGAAGAGCGCGACAGCGCCTGAGCGTCCCGGGCTCACACACTCGGCGGGATCGCTATGTGGCGGCGGAGCCGGTGACCAGATCGGTGGCCGGTACGAATCGGGCCGCCGGCACCGCATAGCTGCGGGCGACCAAGGCCGCCCGGAGCTGCCACAGAGTATCGGCCCGGGTGATATCGAGCCCGGCGAGCTGCCCTATCCGTTTGAGCCGGTAGTCGACGGTGTTCTCATGGATATGCAGCATCCGGGAGGTGCGGCGGCGGTTGAGGTCGTTGTGCAGATGAACTCGCAGCGTCGACATCAGCTCCGGATGGCAAGAGACCGGATCGAGCAGGGCCGCGAGCCGATCGCGACCCGGTCCCGGGCGGGTGAGCTGGTATTCGAGGGCGAGGTCGTCGAAGCGGTATAGCCCGGGTCGCGCATAGATCCGGCACACCATCTCGAGAAGTTCGTGCGCGATACCGGCCGCGACCGGGATCCGGTCACGCGCGGCCGTGGTCGCGGCGAGGACCAGTGGCGTTCCGGCCGCGAGATCGGCCAGCTCATCCGAGGCACCGGCCGCACCGGGCACCAGAATGGTGCCCCCGGCGGGACCGAGCAGTGCGGGTACCGGCTGCCCGCAGCGAATGGACAGCACTGCCGTGAAGGACAGGACGTACCGGTCGCCGGGGCCCGCCGCGACGGCGAGCACCGTGTATTCGTCGGCGACCGGCACACCGGACTCCCGGGCGATCCGGGCACTGCTGCGCCCCGTCAACAGCGCCCGGGCCAT
>NZ_JBSFRU010000549.1:0-2084 GCF_053589395.1 Nocardia sp. NPDC003345 | reverse complement strand
GCCGCGCAATCGGCCGCGGGCCAGGCGCTCGAGGCCGCTCAGCTGACGGCCGGGACGGCCTTCGATACGGCGGTACGGCTGCCACCGGCCTCGGCGCAGCTCGCGGCGCAGCTGCCCGATCTGCTGGACAACCTGTCCACCGCCATCGACCGGCTCAACGCCACCGTCGATCGCCTCGACCGCACATTGGCCCTGGCCGATCCCGCGTTCGCCGCCTACGACCGGTTGCTGCCCCGGCTGGAGGCGCTGATCGCGCTCGGGGAGGATCTGTTCACCGCCCTGGCCCGGCTGCCCGGAGTGGGTCGGCTGGGCCGGATGGCCGGCCTGTCGGCGCCGGAGCCGCCGCCCGATCCGGACCCCGCCCCGCCCCGGAAACGCCCTCGCCGCCGCACCTGACCGGCGGCCGATTTCCGGGCCCACGGGTCAGCGTGGATCCAGCGCGCTGCCGTTGTACGGGGAATCGTGGGCGGTGCCGTCGTGCACCGGCCGGACCCGGACCTGTTCGTCGTCGAAGGTGATCTGCGCGTTGCGGCTCGCACTGAGCAGGATCAGCACCAGTTGATCGGCGATCCGCTCGGCGATCTCGCCGGTCGGATAGCGCCCGAGCACCCGGATACTCGGGCCGACCGTGCCGGTTCCGCGGTCGTAGTCCCAGTTCCCGCTGCCGGTGGTCACCGCGAGCCGGGCGACCACCTCGACGGCGCCCGAACCGTCGTGCGGCCCGCGTTCGCGCACCGGTTCGGCGCCGATCTCGATGATCTGGTCGGCCCGAAGCCAGTTCCCGCCATGTGTTTTCACCCAGACTTGTGCCATCGCTCCATTGTCGCGCCGTTCGCGGTCCGGGGCCGGGCGTTTTCGCCCGCCGCCGATCACCGGCGCGCGGGGCGCCACTCATCCGGCCGCGGGCACCTCGGCCGCCGGCAGCGCCGGATCGGGGGTGAGGGCCCGGAACACCGCGCCGGCCTTGAGCAGCATCTCGTCGTATTCGGCCTGGTCCACCGAATCCAGCACGATCGCGCCGCCCGCTCCTATCTGCCATTCGCCGCGGTAGCGGACCGCGGTGCGGATCACGATGTTGAGATCGGCGGTCCCGTCCACGCCCAGAAAACCGATCGTTCCCGAATACACACCGCGGGCGCGGGTTTCGAGCGCATCGATGATCTCCATGGTCCGCAGTTTGGGTGCGCCGGTCATGGACCCGCCCGGGAAACAGGCGCGCAGGCAGTCGACCGCCCCGAGATCGGCGCGCAGAACGCCCCGGACGGTCGAGACCAGCTGGTGCAGCGTCGAATAGGTCTCGGTCGCCAGCAGCCGGTGCACCCGCACACTGCCGGTTTCGCAGACCCGGCCCAGATCGTTGCGCAGCAGGTCCACGATCATCACGTTCTCGGCGCGGGTTTTCGGGTCCTCGGTGAGCGCGCGGCGCAACCGCTCATCCACCCGGGGGTCCGGATCGCGGCGGGCGGTGCCCTTGATGGGTTTCGTCTCGACCGTGCGATGCCGGTCGACCTTCAGGAACCGTTCGGGGGAGGAGCATGCGATCTCGAGATCGCCGAAGCGCAGGTACGCGGAGTAGGGGGCGGGGCTGGCGCGCCGCAGTGTCCGGTAGACGTCCAGCCCACCGCTGGTAGCGGCGACGGTGAGCTGATCGGTCAGCGTGATCTCGTAGGATTCACCGGCCTGCAGCGCCCGGCGGCATTCGGCGATATCGCGCAGGTACCGCGCGCGCCCGCGGACCAGATGCTCTTCCAGGCCGGCGGCCTGCAGGTCTACGGCGATCGGCGCCGGGTCGGCCCAGTCCGGGACCGCGTCCAGGAATTCGGCGGTGTCGTCCAGCCAGGTGGTACTCGCGTACTCGGCGTCGGCGCCGGGCCCGGTGAGAGCCAGCAGATGGGTGTGTCCGGCCAGGTGGTCGACCACCACCAGCCGGTCGGCGAAAATCCACTGCGCGTCGGGGGTGGCGGCCCGGTGCGCGGCCGTGCCGCCGCAGTCGGCTTTGGCCTCGTATCCGAGGTATCCGACATAACCGCCGGTGAAATCGAAGGGCAGATCCGTGGCCGGGGGCAGGCTGCGCGCCCGCAACT
>NZ_JBSFRU010000548.1:0-2091 GCF_053589395.1 Nocardia sp. NPDC003345 | reverse complement strand
GGGAGTGAAGACCCGGGGTTAATAGGGCCCCACCCTCGAGCGGCGGAGCCGCTCCGAAATCACGGGTAGGGGTCGCTGTCTCGGGCCGTGCGTAGCGCCCGACCCCACCAAGCAAGCTGGGTGAGCAACCGTTGCGCACCGTCGACGGCCGCGCCGTCTCCGGTTTCCCCGGCGGCGTCGAATTGTTTGCGCGCGCGATGGAAACTCACCGATTCACGCATCGACACCATGTGGATCTCCGCGACCACCTGGCGCAGTTGTTCCACCGCGCGGAGGCCGCCGGAGAGTCCGCCGTAGGAGACGAAACCGATCGGTTTACCTCGCCATTCGTATTTCGCGCTGTCCAGCGCGGTTTTCAACGAGGCGGGGTAGCCGTGGTTGTATTCGGAGGTGACCGCGACGAATACGTCGGCGGCGGCCAGCCGGTCCCGGAAGAGCTGGGTCGCGGCGGTTTCGGTGAGGTCGGTGGGCAGGCCGATCTCCATCAGGTCCAGGACACCGGTCTCGAATTCGGGCCGGGTCCGGGCGGTGCGCACGAACCAGTCGGCGACCACGGGGGCGAAACGCCCGGGCCGGACGCTGGCGACGATCACCTCGAGGCGAAGCGGCGTATCCACGGCACGAGCCTATCCGCCCCGGGCCGTGGATCCGGTTCACGGCAGGTCGAAGGGCAGGGCGATACCGGCGTGTGCCCGGCAGTGGTCACAGGTTCCGGTATCGGAGACCCCGCTCACCGCTCGGCGGATGAGTTCTTTGAAGGGTCCGATATTGCGTTCGAATTCGGCGAAGACCTCCGATGCCTTGACGCCTTCGCCTTCGGTGACCCCGGCATCCAGGTCGGTGACCAGGGCGACGGCGGCGTAACACATCTCCAGTTCCCGGGCGAGCACGGCCTCCGGATAGCCGGTCATATTCACCAGCTCCCAGCCCTGTGCCGCGTACCAGCGGCTTTCGGCACGAGTCGAGAAGCGCGGGCCCTGAATTACCGCCATGGTGCCGTGCGGATGGACGTGGACGGCGCTGTCCGCGGACTTCACCGCGATCTCCCGCAGATCGGCGCAGTAGGGGTCGGCGAAGGAGACGTGGATGCCGTTACCGTCGAAATAGGTCTGCTCACGGCCCGAGGTGCGGTCCACCAGTTGATCGGGAATGACCACGGTGCCGGGCCCCCAGTCCGGGCGCAGGCTGCCGACCGCGCACGGCGCGAATATCCGCCGCACGCCCAGTGACCGCAGAGCCCACATATTCGCCCGGTAGGGCACCGTATGCGGTGAGTACTCGTGCCGCCCGCCGTGGCGTGGCAGGAAGGCGACCGGCCGGCCCTCGACATCGCCGACCGCGATCGGCGCGCTCGGTTCTCCGTACGGTGTCTTCACCGTGACCGCGTCCGCGGCGCCGTCGAAGAAATCGTAGAATCCACTACCGCCGATAACGGCCAGGGCGGGCCGGTCCTTGGAAGTCATAGTGCTGATTCTCCCGGGTCCGGTGCGCGGACGCACAGCGGAGGCGCACCCTGATGGACACGAGCCGGTGAGTGTACCCTATGGGGGTATAGAAGTCCTCTCGACCGGTGCAGAGGAGATGAGCGGTGACAACCGAATCCCAGCCCGCCGACCAGGCCGGCGGCGATACTTCCCACGACCACGCGACCCACGGCTACATCACGGCCAAGGACGACTACCTGAAACGGCTGCGCCGGATCGAGGGTCAGGCGCGCGGGCTGCAGCGGATGGTCGAGGAGGAGAAGTACTGCATCGATATCCTCACGCAGGTCTCCGCCATGACCAAGGCGCTGCAGGCGGTCGCGATGGGCCTGCTCGAGGACCACATCAGCCACTGTGTGGTCGATGCCGCCGTGGCGGGCGGCCCCGAGGCCGAGGCCAAGATCAAAGAAGCCACCGACGCCATCGCACGCCTCGTGCGGTCGTGATATCGGCGCGGCTTCGCCGCGCGGGGTTCGGTGTTTTCGGCGCGCTGGCGCGCGCGGGGTTCGGCCCCTCGAGCGTCTGCTGTCAGCCCTCGAGACTCGCCCCGGGCCCCCCCCCCGCCCGTGCTCACATACTAACACCGCGCCAACCCCATTTTGTTTTT
>NZ_JBSFRU010000547.1:0-2109 GCF_053589395.1 Nocardia sp. NPDC003345 | reverse complement strand
GCCGAACCCCGCGCGCGCCAGCGCGCCAAAAATACAGCGTTCGTCACGGTAACGGCCCGGGTATGGCGGGTGGTGGGGCGGTGACCTGGGGAAACGCTACTGAACGGTAGGAGAAACGGCAGGCGAATATGGTTGCCAACTGCACGCGGAGTCTTTATTGTCGAGCACGTGCAAATCCCTGCCGACGGCCTCTGTGCCGCGCCGATGGTCGCTGATCGCGACGGCGCGGCGCTTCTCGCGCGCACTGCGGAGCGGGCACGTCGGCTACTTGCCGTAGTAGTAACCCGCCGTAGCGGGGTCTGATTCGGACCGGCCCCCTCGCTGCGGGCCCCCTTTTTCTTCGCTTTTGCTGGTCCCCCTGAAACCTGCCGACCTTCTCTGGGAAGACCTACGTGCTCATGACCACTGTGATTCTGGAAAACGACACTCTGACCACGGCCGCGCCACGCAGCTTGCGCTCCGAATGCGCCGAGCTGACCGCGGACCAATTCCACGACCGTTACGGCGAATGCGCCGGCCCGATCCGGTTGGCGGGCTGGTCGTCGACGGGGGCGCGGGGTGGCGCCTTCACCGCGACTCTCGAGTTCCCGGGCTGGTCCCGGTCGGTCGTGGCCGCCGGTAATCCGATCGCCGCGATGACCTCCGCGTTGTACGAGGCGGGGTATCCGGTCGAAATTCTCCGATTCCATCAGCGCCGGACGCCGGCGGGGACCGCCACCTTCGTGCAGTGTGAGTCGGATGGTCGCCGGGGCTGGGGTGCCGCGCTGGCGGCCGACGGTGCCGAATCGTCGGTGCGGGCGATGATCGCCGGCGTCAACCGGCTGGGTTAGCGAATACGACTACGGCGAACTCCGCACCATCCCCGGAAAGTGCGGAGTCCGCCGTAGTCTCTCAACTCTATTCGGCCGCTCGGCCGTTGGCTGCCTGCTGTTCGGCGAGTTGCTTACGAACCTCGTCCATATCGAGGGCCTTCACCTGCGAGACGAGGTCTTCGAGCGCGGCGGGCGGCAGCGCGCCGGGCTGCGCGAAGACCAGGACGCCTTCGCGGAACGCCATGATGGTCGGGATGGACTGGATGTTCGCGGCCGCGGCGAGGCCCTGTTCGGCCTCGGTGTCGACCTTGCCGTGTACGACATCGGGATGCTGATCCGACGACGCCTCGTAGGTCGGGGCGAAGCTGCGGCACGGTCCGCACCAGGAAGCCCAGAAATCGACCAGTACCACGTCATTGCTGGTGACTACGTCGTCGAAGTTCTGCTGCGTCAGTGTCTGGGTGGCCATGACGTCCTCTCGTGGTCGGTATACAGGTTGCAACGCCGGCCCCGGCCGCGGTTGTTCCGCGACGGTGTCGTACGCCACCGGACCCCACCCTACGTGCCGGTGCGGGGCCTGGTGGCGGGTGCCGTCAGCCGTGTTCGCCGATCGTCCAGGCCCGCCGCCGGTCGCCGTCCCAGCGGCGCACACCGATCGCGGTCGCGGCGATGTCCTTATCGGTCGCGACGGCCGCGACCGCTTCCCCGATCCGCTGCGGCAGCACCCGCCGGGCCAGCGTGACGTGTGGTGTCCAGTGGTCGGGCCGCAGGTTCGCGGGGATATCGGGGCAGGGGGCGACGATCTGATGGACGCGGCGGTGCCAGGCGAGTAGTTGTTCCGACGGCGTCACGGCTCGCACCAGGATCGGGCGGCGGGCACCGAAGACCAGGACGCCGCCGAGTCGTATCGGGAAGGGGCGGAACGGTAATCGGTCGAGTTCCTGTTCTATGCGTGGCCAGATCTGCCGGGCCACCGCGACGGTGATGTGCGGCCGATGGGTGTCGATATCGCCACCGGCGCCGCGGCCCTGCCCCAGCCCGGGCAGGCCCGCTTCGGCGAGCAGTTCCCACTGTCGCCGGATCCGCTGCTCCGCCGCCTCGTCGAGCAGCAATTCCACCGACTGCACCATGATCTTCAGACCGTAACCTGTCGGGGGTCGCCGGCACCGGGCTATGGCCCGGGCCGCCGCGCCCGAGATCAATTCTCGGTTACAGCGCTGTGCCGGATGCCGCGGTGGCCTACTGTGCCTGGCAACGTCGATATGTGGCGGAGGTCCCACGATTCCTCGCGAGCGGC
>NZ_JBSFRU010000546.1:0-2128 GCF_053589395.1 Nocardia sp. NPDC003345 | reverse complement strand
TGTTCTGCAAGAACAGCAGCGGGATCTCGCGCTTATCGCAGAGTTCGATGAAATGCGCGCCCTTCATGGCGGATTCGCTGAACAGCACGCCGTTGTTGGCGACGATCCCGACGGGGTGCCCGTGGATATGGGCGAACCCGGTGACCAGGGTGGTGCCGTATTCGGCCTTGAATTCATGGAATCCGGCGGCGCCGGTCTCGTCGGCGTCGACGATGCGGGCGATCACCTCGCGCACGTCGTAGGGCGTGCGTAGATCCGCCGGGACGAGATCGTAGAGCTCATCCACGGGAGCCGCCGGTTCGCGGGCGGGCCGCACCTGCCAGGCCGGTTCCGGGCGCGGGCCGAGCGTGCCGACGATGCGGCGCACGATCGCCAGGGCGTCGCGGTCGTCGTCGGCCAGATGGTCGGTGACCCCCGAGGTGCGCGAATGCAGTGCGCCACCGCCGAGTTCCTCGGCCGTGACGACCTCCCCGGTGGCGGCCTTCACCAGCGGCGGGCCGCCGAGGAAGATCGTGCCCTGATCCCGCACGATCACCGCCTCGTCGCTCATCGCCGGAACGTAGGCCCCGCCGGCCGTGCACGACCCCAGCACGGCGGCGATCTGCGCGATCCCGCGGGCGCTCATGGTGGCCTGGTTGTAGAAGATGCGGCCGAAATGTTCGCGGTCGGGAAACACTTCGTCCTGTTCGGGCAGGTAGGCGCCGCCGGAATCGACCAGGTACACGCACGGCAGATTGTTGTGCAGCGCCACTTCCTGGGCGCGCAGATGTTTCTTCACCGTCACCGGGTAGTAGGTGCCGCCCTTGACCGTGGCGTCGTTGGCGACGATGACACATTCGCGGCCCGCCACCCGCCCGATGCCGGTGATGATCCCGGCGCCGGGGGAGTCGCCGTTGTACATCCCGTCGGCCGCCAGCGGCGACAGTTCCAGGAACGGGCTACCGGGGTCGAGCAGCTGATCCACCCGCTCGCGCGGCAGCAGTTTGCCGCGATCGATATGGCGTTGCCGCGCCTTCTCCGGACCGCCGCGCGCGGTCTCGGCGAGACGGCGGCGCAATTGGTCGACCAGGGCCAGGTTCGCCGCGCGGTTGTCCCCGGCGGACCGGGCGGTGGGCGCGGGGCTCGCGGTCTGGGTCATCGCGTCATCCTGCCATCTGAGTTAATCGCTGATAACTGAAACAGAGGTTAATCTTGACTAACCGAGTTGTCCAGAGCCTAGGAAAGGAGTGCGGGTGACCAGTGCCGATTCTGCCACCCCGACCCGTCGCGAACAGTTGAAGCAGCAGCGCCGCGACCAACTCCTGGCTGCCGGTGCACGGCTCATCGCCGAACGTGGATACCTCGGCACGCGCCTCGACGACCTGGGCGCCGCGGTCGGTATCAGCGGCCCCGCGGTATACCGGCACTTCCCCAGCAAAGAGGCGCTGCTGGTCGAACTGCTGGTGGGTGTGAGCCGCCGGTTGCTGGAGGGCGGCAGCGCGGTGGCGGCCCAGGCGGACGACCCCCGGCAGGCGCTGGCCGGGCTGGTGGAATTCCACCTCGACTTCGCCCTCGGCGAACCCGAATTGATCAGCATCCAGGACCGCGACCTCGACAATGTGCCCCCGGCGCCGCGCCGGGAGATCCGGCGCACCCAGCGCCGCTACGTGGAGATCTGGGTGGGCGTGCTGTGTGATCTCGTCCCGGGCCTCGCCGAGGACACCGCCCGAATCCAGGCCCATGCCGCCTTCGGGCTGCTCAACTCCACCCCGCACAGCGCGGGTCGGGTCGGCGCCCACACCCGCCCGGTACTCCGCGCGATGGCCTTGGCCGCGCTCGCCGGTCCTACGCCGCACTGAGGCGGACCACTACTCGGCGGCACTCCGCGGTTGATACACCGAACCGGGCCGCCATGGTCGAGTGCGGACTGCCGAGTATGCCCGGCCTTTGTCGGCGGCCCGTCGTAAGGTCGCCGCCATGTCCGAGCAGCGGTCCAACCCGCACGACGCGTACTTCCGGAAAGTCATGGCCCGCCCGGCCAATGCCGCCTCCGAACTACGCGCCGTCCTCCCCGAAGCGATCACCACCCGCCTCGACTGGCCCGCCTTGCAACTACAACCCGGCAGCTTCGTCCACCCCGACCTCCGAA
>NZ_JBSFRU010000545.1:0-2142 GCF_053589395.1 Nocardia sp. NPDC003345 | reverse complement strand
ACGATTTCTTCGCGCTGGGTGGTAACTCGCTGATCGCGACCCAGGTCGCCGCGCGTCTTGGTGCCGGGCTGGACGCGCAGGTCCCGGTCCGGGTCCTGTTCGAGGCCTCCACGGTGACGGCACTGGCCGCCCGGGTCCAGGAGCATTCCGCGGCCGGCGGGCGCGTGGAGCTGGTGCCGCAGGTGCGTCCGGAACAGACTCTGCTGTCCGGTGAGACCGTGGCCGCCGCGCCGCTGTCGCTGGCGCAGCAGCGGATGTGGTTCCTCAACCGCTTCGATCAGCAGTCGAACGCCTACAACATCCCGATGGCCATCCGGCTCTCCGGCGATCTCGATGTGGACGCCCTGTGTGCCGCGGTCGCCGATCTGGTGGCACGGCACGAGGTGCTGCGGACGATCTACCCGGAGACCGACTCCGGTCCGGTCCAGCTGGTGATTCCGGTCGGCCAGAGCGCGCCGCGGCTCGAGGCGCGGCAGGTGGCCGCCGGCGAGATCGCGGCGGCGATAGCGGAGCTGACCGCCGGTGGTTTCGATGTGACCTCCGAGGTGCCGCTGCGGGTGGCACTGCTGGAGATAGCGGATGCGGCCGGCGAATTCGTCCTGGCGATGGTCGTGCACCATATCGCGGCCGACGGTTCCTCGGCGGGACCGCTGACGCGTGATGTGATGACCGCCTACGCCGCCCGCGCCGCGGGCGCGGCACCCGGATGGGCACCGCTGGCGGTCCAGTACGGCGATTACAGCATCTGGCAACGGGAGCTGCTGGGCTCGGAAGACGATCCCGAATCGCTGGCGGCGCAGCAGATCGGATACTGGAAGTCGGCGCTGGCGGGCATACCGGATCAGCTGGACCTACCGGCCGACCGGCCGCGTCCGGCCGTTCAGTCGTTCGCCGGTGGCCGGGCGCGGATCGATATCGACGCCGAACTCCATACCGGGTTGCAGCGGCTGGCGCAGGAGCAGGGCGCGACCCTCTTCATGGTGATGCACGCGGCCTTCGCCGTGCTGCTGGCGCGGCTGTCGGGCAGTGACGACATCACCGTGGGTACACCGGTGGCGGGTCGTGGCGAGCAGGCTCTCGACGATCTGATCGGTATGTTCGTCAACACGCTGGTGTTCCGGACCCAGCTGGATCGTGGTGCGTCGTTCACGGAGACGCTGGCGACCCAACGTCAGGCGGATATCCAAGCCTTCGCCCACGCCGATGTGCCGTTCGAGCGTCTTGTCGAGGCCCTGAACCCGACTCGATCCGCCTCGCGGCATCCGCTGTTCCAGGTGGGCCTCACTTTCCAGAACCTGGCCCAGTCGAGCCTGGAACTGCAGGGATTGACGATCTCCGATGTCGACGTGGACGTGGAGATCTCCCAGTTCGACCTCAACCTGATCCTGAGCGATTCCTACGACGAATCCGGCGAACCCGGCGGCGTGTCCGGGTTCCTGACCTACGCCACGGCGCTGTTCGATGCGGCCACCGTGCGCGGGTTCGCCGACCGGTTCGTGCGCCTGCTCGGTGCGATCGTGGCGGATCCGTCCGGTGCGGTGGGCGATCTGGAGATTCTCGCTCCGGCGGAGCGGGTCCGGGTGCTGGAGCAGTGGAACGAGACCCGGCAGGCACTGCCGGGTGGTTTGCTGCTGGACGGTTTCGAGCGGATGGCGCTCGCGCATCCCGATCGAATCGCGGTCACCTTCGAGGGGACAGGTCTGTCCTACGCCGAGTTCTCCGAACGGGTCAACCGCCTGGCGCGGTTGCTGATCGCGGAGGGCGTCGGTCCGGAGTCTTTGGTCGGGCTGCTGGTATCGCGGTCGATCGACCTGGTGGTCGGTATGTACGCGGTGGTCGCCGCCGGTGGTGCGTATGTGCCGCTGGATCCGGCACATCCGGCCGAGCGGATCGGCTACATCCTGGAGACCGCGGCACCGGTGTGCCTGCTGTCCACCACCGCCGATGCACAGGCCGTCGGCCTGGTTCCGGGTAGCGCGGACCTTCCCGCGGTGCTCGCAGATCTGCCGATCCTGGCGCTGGATACCGTCGATACGAGTGGTTTCGATGCCGCGCCGGTGACGGATGTGGATCGTCTGGGTCCGGTGCGGTCGTCGAATACGGCGTATGTGATTTTCACGTCGGGTTCGACGGGTCGTCCGA
>NZ_JBSFRU010000544.1:0-2166 GCF_053589395.1 Nocardia sp. NPDC003345 | reverse complement strand
CTTCCGATCTGCTGACAGCAGACGCTCAGAGGGCCGAACCCCGCGCGGCGAAGCCGCGCCAATAAACACAGACCCTTGACGAGTGAGGTCACCTTCATACCTTGACGAGAAAGGTCACCTTCCCACCTTCGCGAGCAAGCTCACCTACTCATCTCGGCGAGCAAGCTCACCTACTCACCTTGGCGAGCAAGCTCACCTTCCCCACCTTGACTTCCCCACCTTGACGAGCAAGCCCACCACCCCACCGTCACGACCGGCGTCGCATCCTCACCTCGGCGAGTGGGGTCACCTCCTAACCGTCACGACCGAGCTCACGTCCTCACCTCGACGGGCAACCCCACCCCACAACCGAGGTCACCTCCTCACCTCACCGGCAAGCCACTCCCACCCCCATGAGCGAAGCCACCTCCCCCACCCCACCAGCAACCCCACCCCTCCGCCCTACCCCCCACCACCCCCGCCCCCATGCAGAATGAACCCGTGACAGATCGGACCTCCACTCCCGCCGTACTCGTTGTCGACGACGACGAGGACGTCCTCGCGTCCGTCGAGCGTGGCCTGCGTCTGTCCGGTTTCGAGGTCAGCATCGCCCGGGACGGTGCCGCTGCCCTCCGCGCGGTGTCCGAGCGGTCTCCGGACGCCATCGTCCTGGATATGAACATGCCGGTGCTGGACGGCGCGGGCGTGGTGACCGCTTTGCGGGCCATGGGGAACGAGGTGCCGATCTGTGTGCTGAGCGCGCGTAGTTCGGTGGGTGACCGGATCGCGGGGCTGGAGTCGGGGGCAGACGACTACCTGGTCAAACCGTTTGTGCTGGCGGAGTTGGTGGCGCGGATCAAGGCGCTGTTGCGGCGGCGTACCGATACTCCGGCGGCAGCGGAGGCGCCGGACACCATCACCGTGGGGCCTTTGCAGGTGGATACCGCCGGTTACCGGGCGCTGGTGAACGGGCAGGAGATCGAGCTGACCAAGCGGGAGTTCGAATTGTTGTCCACGCTGGCGCGTAACGCGGGTGTGGTGCTGAGCCGGGAGCGGTTGCTCGAACTGGTGTGGGGCTACGATTTCGCCGCCGATACCAATGTGGTGGATGTTTTCGTCGGTTATCTGCGCCGGAAGCTGGAGATCGACGGGACGCCGCGGCTGCTGCACACCATCCGCGGTGTGGGGTTCGTGCTGCGGGAAACGAAGTGAGCGAGGCCGGTTCCGGGCGGCGCCGACGTTCGTATTCGCTGCGGACCCGGGTCGCCGGGGCGGCCGCGGCGGGGGCGGTGCTCATCGTCGCGATCGTGAGTGCCATCGCGGTGCCGGCGATCGAACGCAACAATCAGCAGCAGACCGATCAGCAGTTGCGGATCGCGTCGAGGCTGGTGGTGATCGACCCGGTGATCGCGGTGGGGGTGGTGAACCTGGTGGGTCCCGACCGCGATATGGCGCTGACCGTCCGCAACGACGGGGCGGTGGTCGCCTCGAGTTCCACGCGCTTACCGGAGCTGGAACCGGGTTCGCGCACCGTCGATGTGGACGGGACTCCGTACCGGGTGCTGACGACGACGGAGAATCAGCCCGCGGGGCGGACGGTATCGCTGGGTATCCCGGCCACCGAGGCGGCCGAGGCGACGGCCGCTCAGCAGCGCTGGGTGCTGGTGGGCGGCTTGCTGGCGATCGCGGCCTCGGCGGGGTTGGGCTGGCTGTTCGGCGGCCGGGCGGTCCGGCCGATCATGGTGCTCACCCGGCAGGTCGGGGCCCGTACCGGATACCGCGACGCCACCCCGGAACCGGTGGACAGTTCGGGTGTGCTGGAGGCCGAGCAGCTGGCCGAAGCGGTGAACACCATGCTGCGCCGGGTCGACCAGGCCCAGGCCGATACCGCCGCGGCGCTGGAGACGGCCCGCGATTTCGCCGCCGTTTCGGCACATGAGCTGCGCACTCCGCTCACCGCGATGCGTACCGATCTGGAAGTGCTGGCGACCCTCGATCTGGACGAGGCCCAGCGCACCGAGATCCTCGGCGACCTGCAGCGCAGCCAGGGCCGGGTGGAGACCACATTGGCGGCGCTGGAACGCCTGGCCTCCGGTGACCTGACCTCCGAACGCGACCATATCGACACCGATATCGCCGAGTTGTGCGATCAGGCCGCGCACGACGCGATGCGCCACTATCCCGGCC
>NZ_JBSFRU010000543.1:0-2203 GCF_053589395.1 Nocardia sp. NPDC003345 | reverse complement strand
CGGTGTCCTCGAGCAGCCCACCCGGTTCGAGCAGTCCCGGATGCGCCTGTGCCACCTCGAGCTGGGTGCGGAGGCTGGCGATCGGGCTGCGTAGTTCGTGGGCCGCGTCGGCGATGAAACGGCGCTGCCGCTGGGCGGATTCCTCCAGGGCGGCGAGGGTCTCGTTGGTGGTGACGGCCAGCCGGGCGATCTCGTCGCGGGAACCGGGTTCGGGCACTCGGCGGGAGAGGTCGCCGTGCATGATCTCGGCGAGTTCGGTGCGGATCGCCTCCACCGGGCGCAGCGCCCGCCGGGTGACCAGCCAGGTCACCCCGGCGACGAGCCCGAGCAGCAGCGGCAGGCCGGTCAGCATCGCGGTACGCGCATCCGCCACCGCACTGTCGGCGGTATCCAGCGAGGCGCCGGCGTAGACGGTGACCGGGCGGCCATCGGGCGCGGTACCGGCGAGGGCGGCGACGCGGAACCGGTCCGCGCCGGACCGGTCGTCCGAGACCAGTTCGACCTCTCCGAATACCACCTCGGCGGTGGCCGGGGAACGGTGACTTCCGTCGGTGTCCGCGGCGACCGGAGCGGCGGCACCGGCGACGGCGGGAGGGTCGTCTTCCTCCGGCTCCTCGTCGTCGCTCTCGTCGGCAGCCTCGGACTCCTCGGATTCGTCGTCGTCATCGGCCTCGTTGCTGTCGTCGGGACCGAACCCGGCCATCGCCGGGACACCGCGGAGTTCCTCGTCGGCGGCCAGTACCGTGCCGTCCGGCGAAACCACCTGTACGGGTTCGTCTTCCGGGTCGGGCAGGCGGAGCCGGTCCAGTGCGGTGCCGGCATCCAGCTGGGCGACGATGTCGTGGGCGGTCCGATCGGCCTGCAGGCTCGCGCTCTCCACGAGGTTGCCCCGTAGCGCGGCGAGTACCAGCACTCCCGCCGCGCCGAGCCCGACCGCGACCACTGCCGTGGCGCCGGCGGTGGTGCGCGTCCGGACCGAACGCCATCGCGACCGCTTCGCCCGCTCAGCCACGGTCGGCGGCCAGCCGGTAACCCGCGCCGCGGACTGTCAGGATGGTCCGGCAGCCGAAGGGGGCGTCTATCTTGCGGCGCAGAGCACTGATGTAGACCTCGACGATGTTCGGGTCGCCGTCATAGGCGAAATCCCAGACGTGTTCCAGGATATCGGCCTTGGAGACCACCTCGCCCGCCCGCACCGCCAGCTGTTCCAGGACCGCGAATTCCTTCGCGGTGAGCGCGAGCTCACGTTCGCCGCGCAGGCACTGCCTGGTGGCGGGGTCGACGACCAGGTCCCCTATGCGCATCACCCGGCTGCCGCCACGGGTGCGCCGCCGCAGCAGCGCGCGGATGCGGGCCAGCAGCACCACATAGGAGAACGGTTTGCACAGGTAGTCGTCGGCGCCGGTATCGAGGCCCTCGGCCTCGTCGTATTCGCCGTCCTTCGCGGTGAGCATCAGGATCGGCGTCTCGTGCCCGGCCGCGCGCACAGTGGAACACACCCGGTAGCCGTTCATTCCGGGCAGCATGATGTCGAGGATGATCAGGTCGTAGTCGGTACCGGTGGCGCGGAGCAGGCCCTCGGCGCCGTCGTGGACGACATCGACGGCGAAACCCTCCGCGGACAAACCCTGTGCGAGGGCGAGAGCGAGACGTTTCTCGTCCTCCACGATCAGCAGGCGCATCGCCCAAGACTGACAGATCCCGCCTGAAATGATCTTCAGGTTGCTTCAGGTGAGCTTCAGCCGTGCGATGTCACAGTGGTGCTCGCAGTCGGGAAGGACTGCCCTACAGGAGGTTTCACCATGGCACACGTCTTCCGTCGCGCGTTCACCGGATTGCGCTGGCTCCTCGTCGGCGCGGCGGTCGCGGCGCTCACCGCGATCGCGTCGTTCGCCGTCGCCGGGGTCACCCTCGGACACGGACCGCAGCCCGCCGGAGCCGCGACCGCCGGGTGGTCGCTGGTCGCCGACCCCGGTATCGACCGGCAGCAGGCCATGGACACCGCCGCGGCGGCGGTCGCGGGCGGGCGGGCGGTATCGGCCGAATTCGAGGCCGAGCACGGCACACCCAGGTGGGAGGTCGAGGTGGTCACCCCCGAAGGCCGGGAATTCGAGGTGACCGTCGATGCCACGACCGGCCGGGTGGCCGGGGCGCCGATCCCCGATTGAACGAGCCGATCGCCGATCACCGCCGCACCCGGCCG
>NZ_JBSFRU010000542.1:0-2205 GCF_053589395.1 Nocardia sp. NPDC003345 | reverse complement strand
GGCCGGAAACACGGGACCAAGGGGCCCGCAACCCCGCGGCGGCGGAGCCGCCGCCAATATCACGGCAGCGGGGGAGCTGCGTGTTCGTCGCCGTGGAAGTCGACGGAGGAGTATTCGCGGAGTTTGGTGAGGCGGTGGTAGGCGTCGATCATGCGGACGGTGCCGGATTTGGAGCGCATGACGATGGATTGGGTGGAGGCTCCGCCGCCGTAGTAGCGGACGCCTTTGAGGAGGTCGCCGTCGGTGACGCCGGTGGCGCAGAAGAAGACGTTCTCACCCGCGACGAGGTCTTCGGTTTGCAGGACCCGGTCGAGGTCGTGGCCGGCGTCGATGGCCTTCTGCCGTTCGTCGTCGTCGGTGGGGGCGAGCTTGCCCTGCAGGGCGCCGCCCATACAGCGCATGGCGGCGGCGGCGATGATGCCTTCGGGGGTGCCGCCGATGCCGACGAGGATATCGGTGCCGGAATCGGGGCGGGCGGCGGCGATGGCGCCGGCGACGTCGCCGTCGGAGATGAGGCGGATCCGGGCGCCGGCGTCGCGGACCTCCTGGATCAGGCTGCCGTGGCGCGGCCGGTCGAGGATGCAGACGGTGATATCCGATACCGAGGCGTGTTTGGCCTTGGCGACCTTGCGGATGTTCTCCGCCATCGGGGCGGAGATATCGATCACATCGGCGGCGTCGGGGCCGACGGCGATCTTGTGCATGTAGAAGACCGCGGAGGGGTCGAACATGGCGCCGCGTTCGGCGACCGCGAGCACCGAGATGGCGCCGGGGGAGCCTTTGGACATCAGGGTGGTGCCGTCGATGGGGTCGACCGCGAAGTCGACGTCGGGCCCGGTGCCGTCACCGACCTCTTCGCCGTTGTACAGCATGGGCGCTTCGTCTTTCTCGCCCTCGCCGATGACGACCACGCCGCGCATCGACACCGAGCTGACCAGCTGGCGCATGGCGTCCACGGCCGCTCCGTCGCCGCCCTCTTTGTCGCCGCGCCCGACCCAGCGGCCCGCCGCCATGGCACCGGCCTCGGTGACGCGAACCAGTTCCAGCGCGAGGTTGCGGTCGGGCGCCTCGCGGCGGCTCGGGGCGGTCGAAGATGCCGTCATAGCGGGTGCCTCCTTGGCGTCGGGACTACCGGACAATTGTTGCATCGCCGTCATGACGCCCGATGATCACCTTGGTACGGCAGTACCGGGGGCGGTGCGGGGCGCGCCCCGGCCTTCGGTGGATACTGGGAGGGTGCCGTCTCAAAAGCCACGCATCCTGCACGACTACCGGGATCTGTTCTTCTCGCTGATCCCGCTGGTGCTGATCGCCGTGGTGTTCGCCGGCGTCACCAGCCAGTGCAGCTTCGCGGCGACCGGGCCCACGCAGGGCACGATCCCGAGTTTCGATGCCGCGGCGGCGCTGCGTTCGGATGCGCGGAACCTGTCGTTCCCGGTCCGGGAGCCGGAGCTGCCCGCGAATTGGACACCGAACTCGGGCAGCCGGGACACCATCACCGAGGCCGGCGGCGGGACCGTGAGCACGATCGGGTACATCACCGGCGCCGGTACCTATATGGAACTCGATCAGAGCGACGCCACCGAGGACGTCCTGGCCCGGCATATCATCGGCGGCCGCTACGCCACCGGCACGCAGGAGGTCGGCGGGCAGAAATGGGTGGTCTACGCCGAACCCGGCGCCGAGGCCGCGTGGATCGCCGATCTCGGTGCGGTCCGCGTGCTGATCCGTGGTGCGGGAGATTCCGGGGCATTCGAGACCCTGGCCGGCGCGGTGACCGCGGCCCGGCCGCTGGAAGCCGGCTAGCCGGTCAGTCGCCGTCCGTTTCGCCGGCGTCGGCCAGGGCGCTCTCGATCCGTTGCCGCGCGCCGGCCAGATGCTGTTCGCATCTATTGGCCAGTGCTTCGCCACGCTCCCACAGCGCGAGGGCGTCGTCGAGGTCCATACCGCCCTGTTCCAGCATCTTCACCACATTGGCGAGTTCGTCGCGGGCGCGTTCGTAGCCGAGGCCGGCGATATCGTCCAGGTCGTCGTCGCCGCTGGAGTCGGGCACGGTCAGGTCCTCTCTGATTCGTCGGATCGGGTCTTCCCGGCGGGCCCGCCGCCCAGCGGGGTGGTGCCGAGCGCGGCGGCGGAGATCGCGCCGTCCCCGACCCGGATCCGCAGCTGACTTCCGGCGGGCGCGTCCTCGATTTCGCGCCACCG